>JBDTQQ010000388.1:0-3403 GCA_039932075.1 Pseudarthrobacter sp.
GCGGCTTCACGTAGCGGACTTTCGTGCCCTCTGCCGAGGCGAGGGCCTGCAGTGCGCCGATCTGGTACACGACGTCGTCGGCCAGTTCGGTGGGGCTGATGTCCACGAAACGGCGGCCGAAGCCGGCAAGGTCGCGGTAGCCGACATGGGCACCGATGACGACGCCGGCAGCAGCCGCCTCGCGGCAGGTCCTGCGGATCACGCTGGGATCGCCGGCGTGGAAGCCGCAGGCCACGTTCGCACTTGAAACGGAGCCAAACATGGCTGCGTCATCGCCCAGGGTGTAGCGCCCGAAGGACTCACCGACGTCGCTGTTCAGGTCGATGGTTGTCATTTGTGATCCCCGTCTCATTGAGTGGTCCTACTAGGATGCACTAAATCTACGGATTGTTCAACAATCCTTCGATTCAATGATGTGACGATCATGTAAATTCTCAGGTATGGCTTCTTCAAATCCCACCGTCCCTTCCACGGCAGGCCGCCTTCGGGTGGCCGTTCCTTCAGTGGCGGAGCGGGTGGCGGATGAGCTCCGGCTCCAGCTCGCGGAGGGGGCCCTGCTTCCCGGTGCGCGGCTTACCGAATCCACCATCGCGGAGGACCTCGGCGTCTCGCGGAATACCGTGCGCGAGGCGTTCGCCGAACTTGCCAGCGAACGGTTGGTGGTCCGGCACCCCAACCGGGGCGTCTTTGTGGCGAGCCTGGGGGCGGGGGATATCCACGACGTCTACACGGTCCGGCGCGCCATCGAGGTCAGCGCCTTGCGCGGCGGCGGTAGCCCGGAGGATGTGGCCGCCGTGCGCGCCGCCGTCGAGGAAGGCAAGCGGGCCGCGGCCGCCGGTGACGAGGAAGCGCTCGGCACTGCCAACCAACATTTCCACGGCGCTATAGTTGCCATGGCGGGAAGCCGACGGCTGAACAGCATGATGGGGCAGGTCCTGGCCGAGATGCGGCTGTTTTTCCACAAAGCCACCGTGGACGGGCAGTTCTACCACCACTATCTGCAGGAAAACGAGGCGATCTGCAAGGCTCTGGAAGCCGGCGAACCGGACCGCGCGGCAGACCTCCTGCTCGCCTACCTGGACCGCTCCGAGGACAACCTGGCAGACGTGCACGGAGAAGGCGGTTTGGAGTGAGCGGATAGGCTGGGCGGATGAAACGCCGCCTTGCCACCCTGTCCACCGTCCCCCTACTTGTCTTTATTGCTGGCTGTGGTTCGGTGCAGGAAGCGGCCGAAAACGCCGCGAATGACGCCGCCTCCAAGGTAGCCACCGCCGCCACTGACGAGGTCCGTAAACAGGTCTGCACCGTGGTGGAGGACGGGCTGGTCAGCATCCAGGACAAGGCACTGCTGGACGGACTCGTCTCCGCCGCTGACGTCGCCGGTGTGCCCGCGGACATTACGACGCCGCTGGGCGAGATCGCGGAAGCGGGCGACCAGGTGCCGGCGGACTCGGTCTCGGCATTGGAGGATGCCTGCGCGGCTTAGGGCTTTTGCGGCGGGGGAACCAGCGGAAGGGTTCTGTTCGACGCAATCGTCCCAGCTATGGGGTCGTTCACCTAAGCTCAACACTTCAGTGACGGCCCAGGTGGGCGCACCTTTTTCCGGGTATTTCAACCGGTGGTTCTTGATGAAGGCACCCTCTTCCGCACCGGAAGTCACAGCTTCCCGCCAGACCATCGTCTATGCTTCAAAACTTTGTGTGCTCGGGCCACCATGAAGTCGATTGCTTCCAACTTCATAACGCGCTCGATGCCGGCACCAGGTATGTACTCGTCTGACCGGTACTGGTGCAGGTTCGCATCAATCTTGTCCGGCGGCAGCAGCCTCCGGAAGACGTATCGGTACGCGCCCCGCAGGGGGTGGTACGAGCGTCGCGTGAAAGGAGAACGTACGCAGGGAGTGCTTCAGAAGCCGGAGCGCCTGTATATGTGAATACGTGAGACTCTGGGCAGTCAAGCTACAGAATTGCGGCCGACTCTGCAGAAGGTGGGCTGGCCGCCCGCTTGGCCTGGCGCAGGTACTGGTAAACGGTTTCCCTGCTAATTCCGTAATCATGAGCAAGAACCACTTTCGGAACCCCGGTTTCGGCGCGCTGGACCAGTTCGATGACTCGTTCCGGAGTGAGGGTCTTTTTTCGTCCTTTGTAGGCGCCGCGTTGCTTGGCCAAGGCAATGCCTTCCCTTTGGCGTTCCCTGATGAGGGAGCGTTCGAACTCGGCAAAGGCACCCATAACAGAGAGCATGAGGTTGGCCATCGGGGAGTCCTCCCCAGTAAAGACCAGGCCTTCCTTAACGAACTCCACCCGCACGCCCTCGCGTGTAAGGCCATGGACCAGGGCACGCAGTTCATCGAGGTTGCGGGCGAGCCGGTCCATGCTGTGCACAAGCAGGGTGTCGCCGTCGCGGACGAAGCGCAGCAGTTCGGTGAGTTGTGGCCTGGCTGTGTCCCTGCCGGATGCCTTGTCGATAAAGACGCGGTCCAGGGCCTGGCCTTCGAGCTGTATTGACCCGAGAGGTTAGTAACGCGGCTGACCGGTGGCTGACCTTTGAGTGAGGTGTGGCCTCGATGATGATTGTAGTGATGCAGCCACTCGGTGAAAGCGGCAACACGCTCGGCCTCTGATGCGTAGGGTTTGGCGTAGGCCCATTCATCGAGCATGGTGCGGTTGAACCGCTCGACCTTGCCGTTGGTCTGGGGACGGTAGGGTCGGGTCCGTTTGTGCTTGATAGCCGGGCCCAGCGCGTCCTTGAACGCGTGAGAGCGGTAGCAGGATCCGTTATCGGTCAGGACCCGTTTGACGGTGACCCCGCAGGCTTCGAAGTAGGCGTTGGCGCGTTCCCAGAACCCGGCCGCGGTTTCCTTTTTCTCATCGGCCAGGATCTCGGTGTAGGCCAGCCGTGAGTGGTCATCGACCGCGTTGTGCAGGAAGGCGTAGCCCGGTCGCCGGTTCGCTGCCGTTCCGGTCTTGTTCCGGTTTCCGGCGGCCCTGCCCCTGCTGCGGTGGCCGCCCCCGTCCGGGATCCGCCCAAGTTTCTTGATGTCCACGTGGACCAGGTCCCCGGGTTGGGCGTGTTCGTAGCGGCGGATCACCGTGCCCGTGGCACGGTCCAGCCAGGACAGCTTGGCCAGCCCGAATCTGGACAGGACCCGGTGCACCGTGGAGGGGTGGATACCGAGCAGGTAACCGATCCTGGCAGGTCCCCACCGGCGATTAACCCGGAGTGCGATAATCCGCCGCTCCCGCCGAACGGACGTCCGTTGCGGGGAGCTGACGGGCCGGCTGGATTGGTCATTCATCCCGTGCTCGCCGTGATCCCGGTAGCGGCCAGCCCAGCGTGAGGCGGTCGTCACCGAGACCTGGAATCGTTCAGCTGCCCGGCGCAGCGGCCACCCATCATCGAC
>JBDTQQ010000389.1:0-3387 GCA_039932075.1 Pseudarthrobacter sp.
CCATGTTCTGCGCCGCCACCGCCTTGGTGGCCTTGGCCCGCATCTTGTTGGCCTGGTCGAACAGGACCTGGGCCTTCTTCTCCGCATTGGCGCGTTCACGCTTGCGGGCGCGCTCGTCGGTTTCGCGCTGGGTGAGGTAGCGCTTCCAGTCCATGTTGTAGAAGTCGATCTGCGCGCGGTTGGCGTCCAGCAGGAAGACCTTGTTAACCGTTGCTTCCAGCAGTTCGGTGTCGTGACTGATCACGATCAGGCCGCCCTGGTGGTTCTTGAGGAATTCGCGCAGCCATGCGATGGAATCGGCATCAAGGTGGTTGGTGGGCTCATCGAGGAGCATGGTCTCGGCGTCGGAGTAGAGGATCCGCGCAAGTTCGACACGGCGGCGCTGGCCGCCGGAGAGGGTCTTCAGCGGCTGGTTGAGTATACGGTCCGGTAGAGCCAGGTTGGAGCAGATCGCGGCAGCCTCAGCTTCGGCCGCGTAGCCGCCGGCGGCGAGGAATTCGGATTCCAGCCGGTCGTACCGGTTCATGGCCTTGCGCTGGACGTCGGCATCCTCGCTGGCCATTTCGTCGTGCGCCTTCCGGAGCTTGCCGACGGCGATGTCAAGCCCCCTGGCCGCGAGGATGCGGTCGCGGGCGAGCTGTTCCATGTCCGGAGTGCGCGGATCCTGGGGGAGGTAGCCGATCTCGCCCGTGCGGGTGACTTTGCCGGCCGCCGGCAGGCCTTCGCCAGCCAGGACCCGTGTGAGGGTGGTCTTGCCTGCTCCGTTGGGGCCCACGAGACCGATCTTGTCGCCCTTGTCGATGCGGAAGCTCACCTGGTCCATAAGGAGCCGGGCGCCGGCACGCAGTTCAAGATCCTGGACAGTAATCACAGCAGGTAAGGCCTTTCACAACAGGGAAACGCCGCAGCTCTACGGATGGTGTCTGGAGCAGCCGGGCAGAATGGCCGGACAGAACGGCCTTTCCAAGTCTACCGGCCCCAGCTTCTCCTCATAACCGCCGAGCTCCAAGCGGCCCTTTGTACCCAGTGTTCAGCCTGCCCCCGCCTGCTTAGTAGGACCCCTACAAAAAAGCGCCCGACGACGGCCGGTAACGTCAGGATCATCCCCTGCTTCGCTTGTACAACCATGACAGGACTACCCATGAGCCAGACTGACACTGCCGTCACCGGCCCCGCCTCCTCCCCCACACGCAACCGCTGGAACGCCACCGACCTCGGCCTGATCGCCGTCTTCGCTGCCCTCGTTGCCGGCGCCGCGCTGGTCCCGGGCATTTCGGCCAACGTATTTGGGGTCCCCATCACTTTCCAGACCCTCGCGGTGATGCTCACCGGGCTGATGCTTGGCCCCGCACGCGGCTTCGCCGCCGTCGGCCTCTACACGCTCCTGGGGCTCGCAGGTCTGCCGATCTTCAGCCAGGGCCGTAGTGGTTTGGGTATCCTGGCCGGCCCCTCGGCGGGCTACATCATCGCGTTCCCGCTGGCTGCGGCCCTGGTGGGCTGGCTGGCCACCGTGGTTATCCGGCGCACCTCCCGGGCCCGCGCGCTGTGGTTTTTCTTGGCAGCTACTGTGACCAGCATCTCCCTGGTGCATACGCTGGGCGTCCTGGGTATGGCACTGAACTCGAAGGCGACCATTGGCGATGCGTTCCTGGCCGACCTCATCTTCTACCCCGGCGACATCATCAAGAACACCGTCGCCGCAGTGATCGCCGTCGCCCTGCACCGCGCATTCCCCGACCTGCTGGTCCGCCGGGTCAAGCGGATCAGCGCCTAAGCAACCATGGCAACAATTTCCTTCCAGCTTGCCTCGGTGAAAGTTGCGGTCGACAGCCGCCCGGAGCCCAAAACGTTGTTGGACGACATCACGCTGGACCTGACGGAACAGCGCATCGGCGTGATCGGGGCCAACGGCTCCGGCAAGTCAACGCTGCTCCGGCTGCTTAACGGCTTGGTCCAGCCGACGTCGGGCACTGTGACGGTGGACGGCGCCGATACCGTCCGGTCGGTGCGGGCCGTCCGCCGGCAGGTGGGGTTCGTCTTCACCGATCCCCTCTCCCAGCTGGTGATGCCGACAGGGCGGGAGGATGTTGAACTGTCACTCCGGCGTTCCGTCCACAACGGCAGCGAACGCCGGAGCCTGGCCGAGGCGGCCCTGGACCGGTTCGGGCTGCTGGGCCTCGCAGACCAGAGCATCTACGAGCTCTCCGGCGGCGAACGCCAGCTGATGGCGCTGGCCGCTGTACTGGCCGTGGACCCGTCGGTGCTGGTGCTCGATGAGCCATCCACCCTGCTGGACCTCAGGAACCGGGAACTGCTCCGAGGCACCCTGTCCGGCCTCGAACAGCAAATCATCATGTCCACGCACGACCTCGCCCTGGCCCTGGAAATGGACCGCGTGCTGGTGGTTGAGGCGGGGCGTGTGGTGTTCGACGGCGCCCCGGCGGCTGCCGTGGAAATTTACCGGGCGCTGTGCGCCACCGGGCTGGCCGCGCCGTGAGGGGTCACGGTTTCCTGCTGGCCAACTATGTTCCCGGTGACTCGGTCATCCACCGGGCGCCGCTGGCCCTGAAGTTCCTGCTGGTGGTGGGCTGCGGCCTGGCATCGTTCCTGGTGGTGGACTGGCTGGTGTCCGCCGCGGTCCTCGCCGTGATGTGCGGGCTCTTCCTGCTGACGGGCGCAGGTCCGCGCCGGCTCCTGGATGCGGTCCGGCCGCTGCTGCTGGTCCTGCTGGTGATCGGTGCGTTCCAGTGGTGGCAGCTCGGCGGACCCACTGCCGCCCGGATTGTCCTGAACATTCTGGTGTGTGTGGTGGCGGCATCCCTCTTGACGGCCACCACACCCATGCAGCGCCTGCTGGACGGTGTGGTGTCGCTTGCCATGCCGTTCCGCCGGTTTGGTGCCGATCCTGAGCGCTTCGCCCTGACCATCGGGGTCATGCTGCGGAGCATCCCGTACATTGCCGGCGCTTTCGCGGACGTGCGGGATTCCGCCCGGGCCCGCGGGCTGGAACGGAATCCGCGTGCGCTCGTGCTGCCTGTCTTCATCACCACGGTGGCGTACGCGCGCCAGACCGGTGAGGCCTTGGCGGCCCGGGGACTCGGCGAGGCGGAGGACTGATCTCCTGTTCGGGTGGCCGGGGCCGCCAGATCAGGTGGCGATGGCTTCGTAGCGCAGCAGGGCGGCAGTCCCCATGCCGCCCGCGATACTGATGAGGGCCAGCGCCAGGGAGCCGTGATTCCCGGCGCGCCGTGACTGGGCCAGCAGCCGGGTTACCAGCACCGCCCCCGATGCTCCGTAGGCATGGCCCAGCGCCAGCGCACCGCCGTCGAGGTTCACCCGCTCCGGATCGATGCCCAGTTGGTCCAGGCAAGCCAGGGTCTGGGAAGC
>JBDTQQ010000390.1:0-3384 GCA_039932075.1 Pseudarthrobacter sp.
AATAAAGCAGAGCCGTATGCGAAAGGCGCCCCCTCCGGTGGAGGGGGCGCCTTCGTGCGCGGTGGGTTTCGGCTAGACGGCCGTGTAACCACCGTCGATCGGAATGGTTGCGCCCGTGATGAACTTCGCCTTGTCGCTCGCCAGGAAGGTGATGAGATCGGCAACTTCCTGCGCCTCGCCGACGCGGCCGGCCGGGTGCAGGTTTGCATACTGCTCGAGGGTCGGCTCGTCGATGAGCGGGGTACGGATGACGCCCGGGGCCACCGCATTCACGCGGATGCCCTCCTTCGCGTACATCGTCCCGGCGGCACGGGTCATGTTCACGACGCCGCCCTTCGAAGCCGAGTAAGCGATGTTGTTCGAAACGGCCACGAGGCCGAACATCGAAGCGAGGTTGACAACGACGCCGCCGTTGCCCTGTTTGAGGAGCTGCTCGATGACGTACTTGTTGGTGTAGAACACGCCGGAGTTGTCGATGCCGTTGGTGCGCTCCCAGTTCTCCACGGTCGACGTGACAACGTCGCCCTCGCCGCCGACACCAGCCGAGGCGACGGCAATGTCAAGGCTGCCGAATTCCTCGACCGTCTTTGCGACGGCGGCCGCAACACTCTCGGCCTTCGAGACGTCGCCCTGGACGAACTTCGCACCGATCTCGTCCGCGACTTCCTGCGACTTGGGGTTGAAGTCGAAGATCATGACCTTCGCACCTTCGGCAATGAAGGTCTTTGCGGTCGCGAGGCCGAGCCCTGATCCGCCGCCGGTGATGAATGCGACCTTGTTCTCGAGTTGCATGAGTCAGTCCAATCTCTAAGCGATGTCGCGGTCACGGTCTTGTCGGTGCTCCGGATGCTGAAGTGGCCCCTTGGTTTCAGCGAACAAATGATCAGGCGGCGGGCGACCTGTCTGTCGGCCGCAAATATTCAAAGATCACAGTGGTATTCGTCCCGGCCACTTCCGGCCTGAGGCTGAGGTTGGCGGCCACCAGGTCACGGAGCGCGGCCGAATCAGGTACGGCGACGTGAATAAGAAAATCCCGGTCCCCGGTGACAAAGAAGATGCTCTCGACGGCGGGCAGCCGGGCCAGGTATTTTTCGAACTCAGTCAGGTTGGACCGCGCATGCGCATGCAGCCTGATGGCGATCAGAGCCTGCAGTCCGCGCCCTATTGCCGCCGGATCCACATCAGCGTGGAAGCCGCGGATGACGCCCCGCTCCTGAAGGGAGCGGATCCGGCCGTGGCAGGTGGAGGGGGCGATGCCGGCTGCGGCGGCAATCGCATTGTTCGGCATTCGCGCGTCGGCCTGCAGCAACTGGATGATGAGGTGGTCCGTTTCGTCCAGGCGCGGGTGCCGAGTGTTGTTCGGTTCCGCGGTGAAAGTTCCACCTCTTTCTGAATATATTGGCATGGGACCAGCTTTGCCCAGAATGATTGCCGAATCAATTGAGGTTTGTTTTTGCATTCTTCAGACTGGGGCGAATGCCATGTGGCATGAGTCATGGTTGAAGGAGAGTGGAATGTACTCACGTGCACAGTCGCCGCGCACCGCCGTCGTTGTCGGTGCTGGAATGGTTGGCCTGGCTACAGCCTGGCATCTGCAGGAACGCGGCATCGAGGTGACGGTCCTCGAACGCTCGGGCATCGCCGCCGGCGCCTCGTGGGGCAACGCCGGCTGGCTCACGCCGGGCATGGCCATGCCGCTGGCCGATCCGACCCTGTGGTCCTACGCCCCGAAGGCGCTGCTCGATGCTACTGCGCCGCTACATATCCCGGCCCGGCTGGATCCGAAGCTGTGGGCGTTCCTGGCACGCTTCGGCCTGCACGCCACTGCCAAGGCCTGGGACAAGGCCATGGCTGCGCTGACGCCGATCGACCGGATGGCCCTGGACGCCTTCGATGAGCTGACTTCCGGCGGTGTGGACGCGTGGACGCGGAAGGGACCCTTTGTGATCGGATTCGAGCGGGAAAAGGAAAGCAGGCCGTTCATCCACGAGATCCAGCAGGTGGAGAAGGCGGGGCAGAAGGTGCCGCTCACCCGCCTCGACAATCCGCAGCTCAAGGTGCCGCAGCTCTCCGCCGGCGTCTCAACCGTCTATGAGATGGAGGAGCAGCGCTTCATCGAACCCGGGCCGTTTGTTCAGGCGCTGGCCGATGCCGTGCAGGCCCGCGGCGGAAGAATCCTGACCGGCAGGGAAGTGCGCTCACTGCGTCACGGCCCGCAGGGGATCTCCGTGGAGAGCTATGGACGGGAGCCGGTTGACGCCGACGTCGTGGTGCTGGCCACCGGAGCCTGGCTGCCGGCGCTGGCCAAGCCGCTCGGCGTGAAGACCCAGGTCCAGGCGGGCCGCGGCTATTCCTTCAGTGTCGCCACGGATGATCCCGCCGAGTTCCCCATTTACTTCCCGGCCCGCCGGGTGGCGTGTACACCGTACCAGGGCCGCCTTCGGATTGCCGGCACCATGGAGTTCCGTGGCCCGGACGAGCCATTGCAGACGGGACGCATCGATGCCATTCTCGCGTCAGTGCGGCCGTTGTTCACCAACATGGATCTGGAGAACCTTGAGGATATTTGGGTGGGCGCCCGCCCGGTCACGCCTGACGGGCTGCCGGTAGTGGGCGCGACACGTTCCCCCGGGGTCTATGTTGCCGGCGGTCACGGCATGTGGGGCATCGTGCTTGGACCGGCCACCGGCAAACTGCTGGCCGAGCAGATCGCCACCGGGCATATTCCGCAAGAGATCCGGCCCTTCGACCCACGCCGGTAACCGGCAGCCGGCAAGCGCCCCGGCCTGGTCAGGCCGGGGCGCTTGGCAGCACCAGCAGGTAGCCGGTTGGCAGATCGCTGCTCCAGCGCCGCGGCTCGCGGACCACGAACTGCGTCGCCAGCTCCTCGGGGTTGAGCAGGCTGTTCGGCGCGGGCGAGGGTCCCCACTGCACGCTGCCGTACGGGTAGAGCGGATCCTGGACACGGATGCCGGTGACCTTGAAATCTGGAAACTTGCGGGGATCACCGAGCGACTCAAACCCGCTCATCACCCAGGCGTGGCGGCCGCTCCACATGACCAGCCCGACCGGCCGGCCCGTGTTGGCGATGGCGCGTGCGGCGGTTTGCAGGGCGTGTTGGTAGTCGGCGATGCTGACGACCTTGTAGGGCCCCGTTCCGACCTCGGTCAGCACCTGGGCCCATCCGAACGGGTTGGCACCGTTGAACGAGTCGGACGACCGTGCCCGGGCCATCTCCCACAGCTCGTTCTGTTGGGTACGGTCGGTCCAGGTGCCGCCGCCGGTGTCGTCGATGAGGTTGTGTGCCATCTGAATGCTCGCCGCGACACACCAGTCGAAGGTGTACTGCGAGGTCAAGCTGTAAAGCAGCAGGTCAGCGAACAG
>JBDTQQ010000391.1:0-3374 GCA_039932075.1 Pseudarthrobacter sp.
ACACCCGCCGCCGCGAAGCTGCACTGGCCAGGAAGGACCTGCACTTCGTCGGCATGGGCGTTTCCGGTGGCGAAGAAGGCGCGCTCAACGGCCCGTCCATCATGCCGGGCGGTTCGAAGGAGTCCTACAAGGCCCTCGGCCCGCTGCTCGAGAAGATCTCCGCCAAGGTGGACGGTGAGCCCTGCTGCGCCTGGATCGGCACCGACGGCGCCGGCCACTTCGTCAAGATGGTCCACAACGGCATCGAATACGCTGACATGCAGGTCATCGGCGAAGCCTTCGACCTCCTCCGTTCCGGTGCCGGCATCGAGCCGGCCGAGCAGGCCAAGATCTTTACCGAGTGGAACAAGGGTGAGCTGTCCTCCTTCCTGATCGAGATCTCGGCCGAGGTCCTCGGCCACGTTGACGCCAAGACGGGCAAGCCGTTCGTTGACGTTGTGGTTGACGCCGCCGGCCAGAAGGGTACCGGCCGTTGGACCGTCATCTCCGCACTCGAGCTGGGATCCCCGGTTTCCGGTATCGCCGAGTCCGTTTTCGCCCGTGCGCTTTCTTCCCAGGCCGGGCAGCGCAAGCTCGGCCAGGAGCTGCTGGCGGGCGGGGAAGCCGCCGTCGAAATCCCGGAAACCTTCGTTGAGGACGTCCGTCAGGCGCTGTACGCCTCCAAGCTGGTCTCCTACGCACAGGGCCTGGACATGCTGACCTCCTCCGCCAAGGAATACGGCTGGGACCTCAAGCTGGACGAGATCGCCTCCCTGTGGCGGGCCGGCTGCATCATCCGGGCCGAACTGCTCAAGGACATCACCAAGGCCTACGCCGCTGACGAGAAGCCCGCAAACCTTCTCTTCGCGCCGGCCTTCACGCAGGCCATTGCCGAGGCCCTGCCGGCCTGGCGCCGCGTCGTGGCCACGGCTGTCCAGCTCGGCATCCCGGTGCCGGTGTTCTCGTCCTCCCTCGCGTACTACGATGGCTTGCGGCGCAAGCGCGTGGCTGCCGCCCTGATCCAGGGTCAGCGCGACCTCTTCGGCGCCCACACCTACGGCCGTGTCGACGCCGAGGGCACGTTCCACACCCTCTGGGGCGAGGACAAGTCAGAAATCGAAGCAGTGGACACGCACTAACACACCGCTTACCGCATCACCCTGCGGCCGGCAGTTCCGAGGATATTCTGGGAGCTGCCGGCCGTTGGTGTTTCCCGGCGACCGCGGTGTCTGTCCAGCCAAGGAGTCCAAGGTGCCCAAGCCAGTCGCATTCATCACAGGAGCGTCCACCGGAATTGGGTTCGAGGCGGCCAAAACACTCAGCGGCCACGGCTTCCTGGTCTATGCGGGAGCCCGCCGGGTGGACAAGATGTCCTGGTCAACAACGCCGGCTACGGATCCTACGGGGCGCTGGAAGAGGTGGACCCGGCCGAAGGCCGGCGCCAGTTCGAGGTGAATGTCTTCGGGCTGGCCAGAATGACGCAGCTGGTGTTGCCCGCCATGCGGCAGGCCGGCCGAGGCCGGATCATCAATATTTCGTCCATCGGCGGAAAATTCTATGAGCCGCTCGGGGCCTGGTACCACGCCTCGAAGTTCGCCGTGGAGGGTCTGAGTGATTCGCTGCGGCTGGAGCTGAAGCCGCACGGGATCAGCGTGTCGATCATCGAGCCCGCCGGCACACTTTCCGAATGGGGGCGTGTGGCCGCTCAGGGGCTGCGCGAGACCAGCGGCACCGGACCGTACGCCTCCCAGGCGCAGCTGATGTCCGGTGCGTTGGCTTCCACGGATCGGGCCGAAACTTCGACGCAGCCCGGGATCATCGCCGCGGCGATCCTGCACGCGGCCAAGTCACCCCGGCCCCGGACCCGTTACCCGGTGGGAAGCGGAGCCCGGGCCATCCTGGCTCTGAGGCGGGTATTGCCCGACCGGCTTTTCGACTCCCTCGTGATGCTGGTGCTGAAGCGGGTGGCCGGAGGAAAAGTGGCCGGAGGGCGGAAGTAAGCGTCAGATCCGGTATTCGATGTCGTACTCGGCAGGGTCCACAGCGGGTTTGGTTTCGCGCTGCGCGTCCCGGTGACGCCATTTGGCCGGCACACCGGTGACGATCGATTCAGGCGGCGCGTCCTTGACCACCACGGCGTTGGCCCCCACGGCGCTGTCCCGGCCGATGGTGATGGGTCCCAGGATTTTGGCACCGGCACCGATGGTCACCCGGTCCTCAATGGTGGGGTGGCGCTTGACCTTGGCCAGAGACCGTCCACCGAGCGTCACGCCGTGGTAAATCATGACGTCCTCGCCGATCTCGGCAGTCTCACCGATAACCACGCCCATGCCGTGGTCGATGAAGAAACGGCGGCCGATTGTGGCACCCGGGTGGATCTCAATGCCGGTCAGAAAACGGCCAAGCTGGGATACCAGCCGCGCAGGGAAGCGCAGACCCGGGATCTGCCACAAATGATGCGTCAGCCGGTGGATCCAGATGGCATGGAGCCCTGAATAGGCGAAAAAGTTCTCAAAAGAACCTCGAGCCGCCGGGTCGTGGGACCGGGCGGCGTCGAGGTCTTCCTTCAGTCTTGCGAAAAAGCCCACAAAGTTCTTTCTACAGGAAACGGGACGACTACGGCTGGATCAGCCGCGGATGTCGTCATAGAGCACGGTGGAGATGTAACGCTCGCCGAAATCGCAGACTACAGCAACGATCAGCTTGCCGGCGTTTTCCGGGCGCTTTGCAAGTTCCAGGGCGCCCCAGACGATGGCGCCCGAGGAGATGCCGCCGAGGATGCCTTCCTTGACGCCGAGGTCACGTGCCACCCGCACGGAATCCTCAAGGGTGGCGTCCAGGACCTCATCGTAGACGTTGGTGTCCAGCAGTTCCGGAATGAAGTTGGCGCCCAGGCCCTGGATCTTGTGCGGGCCCGGGGCGCCGCCGTTCAGGATGGCTGAATCCTTGGGTTCCACGGCCACGATCTGGACGTCCGGCTTGCGTTCCTTCAGGACCTGTCCGACGCCGGTGATGGTTCCGCCGGTGCCGATGCCGGCGACAAAGATGTCCACCTTGCCGTCGGTGTCGGACCAGATTTCCTCGGCGGTGGTTTCGCGGTGGATCTGGGGGTTTGCTTCATTGGCAAACTGCTGGGCCCAGATAGCGTTCTCGGTGTTGGCCACGATTTCCTGGGCCTTCTCCACGGCGCCGCGCATGCCCTCGGAACCGGGAGTCAGCACAATTTCGGCACCGAACGCACGGAGCATCACGCGGCGCTCGGTGGACATGGTTTCCGGCATGGTGAGGATGACCTTGTAGCCGCGGGCTGCGCCCACCATGGCGAGGGCAATGCCCGTGTTGCCTGACGTGCCTTCAACAATGGTGCCGCCGGGCTTCAGGGCGCCTGACTTCTC
>JBDTQQ010000392.1:0-3364 GCA_039932075.1 Pseudarthrobacter sp.
GGGAACGGGAACGGGAACGGGGAAGAGTCCCATGCAAGGCGGGATTTGCACCCGTTACTGTCTTGGGAATGCCTTGTCGATCGTATAGAGCGAGCCTCGCAGGCTTCGAAACCGCGCAATGGCGAAACCCGGATCGACCGAGACTGGAGCCCTATTCACGAAGTACCGCCCGTGAGCGAGCCAATGTCGGTGCGGTAGGAGTTGTTTGAAATCGGATATTGCTCCAATGGGAGCATTCGGGACCGTCTTCCAGATGTCCAGCACGTCTTCCAGAACAATCCTCCGACCTTTTCTCTCCTGTTTTGCTAGCATGCGAGCCTCTCTCTGAAGAGGCACTGATGCCTTGCCCCCCTTTCTCGCCCGAAAGTCGATCTGGAGCACGGCCTCACTTGATGCCACTATGGTCAAGTAGGCGGATTTTTCAATTTCATCACGCACCTCGCGAAGAGCTTCGATGAATTCTTCGTAAGGTAAGCCGAAAAATTTTGTACAACGTGGATCCTGCGTTGGCGCCCCAGTCCGCCCTGCGCTCTCGAGCAAGTCTACTTGTTGACGATACAAATCATAAGTTTCCTCGGGATCGACGGCCGCGGTCATGATGCCGTTCGAATGTCTGTTGTCCTCGCCAACAGATCGAAGAAGACGTCCTCATCGAGCTCGCGCTTCTTACCTGCGCTGAATGAGTACCATGTCGTCCTGTCGTCCTTCCGGAAACGCAGGACGATCTCACGCTTGACTCCGCATTCCAGATCGACACGGCCACTCGCGCCGACAACACGGCTTCCGCCCGTCTCGACTACTCCGACGACACGAAGCCCGCGGGGCCGCACGAGGACAACCTGGGGGGGCTCCATCAAGAGCACGAACTCGAGACCAGGAGCGTCATATCTACCCAGATCAGGTTCCATGGTCGAAAAGACTCTGTCTTCGATGGTTGCGGAGTGGTCTTCAACGACCGGACTCATCCACTGCCTGATGGAGTCTCGCAGCATGGACAGATCATCGAGCCACATGGACTGCTGCCTCTTCCAGTATTCCTCAGCGCTTCCAGGTTGAGCAATTTGCTGGCTCCGCAGGGCCGCCAAGAAGTCCTTTGCCTTCGTCATGATGCCCAGAGCGTAGCACGAGCGTCGTTCGATGTCATCGACTCCGAGAAGCCGGTCTCAGCAGCGATCTTCGCCGGGCCAAGTGTTTATCCCAGTAAGGGGAGCCCTGCCGGGATAGGCTCTGACGCAATGGTGATCACCCGCGGCGCGAAGCGCCATCCGCAGCATGTGTCGGCAGGGCGGCAACACTACATCGGCTTGATATCGCCTACCGTCTCCACTCGGATGAGCACGCCGTCGATTTCTTCGGGAACTGCTTCCCGAACCTCCGGAGTCAACGCCGCCACGTTCACCTTCACGTAGGGAGTGCCATCAGGGTCCGCTGCGATCCCAATCCCGCGGAGCCACTCGGGCCGTCCGATGCGGCTCTTGAGGGTCGTTTTTGCAGCGAATGCTCGTTCCATCGACATTTTTTCCATGGCTTGCCCCGCCCGTGATTACACGACTTGACTTCTCAGCCCAGGGTTCCGTGGTGCTCGGCCGAAGGCACCGCGGAACTCAGTCCAGGGTTCCGCGGTGCTCAGCCGAAGCTACCGCGGTGCTCAGCCCAGGGTTCCGCAGTACCGGACCGAAGGCTCCCCGGAACTCAGCCCCGGGCACCGCGGTACCCAGCCGAAGGCACCGCGGAGCCCAGCCCTGGGTTCCGCGGTGCCCAGCCCACCCCTCCTAATTCTGCGGCAATGCGTGGAGATGTGGGACAGCTATCGCCGCGGCTACTCCTTCGAGGGCGTCTCCGCCTCCCCCGTCGCCGTAGCCTTGCCGGCCTTCGCCGCCTTCGCCACGGCCCGCGCCTCCGCCTGCGCCTGGCGCGCGGCCTTGGTCATGTCGCTCAGCGAGTTGGTCAGCGGCGCGAGCAGCGACCGGAACTCGGCGTTGCTGTCCGCGATCCCGCGGGCGACGTCGAGGGCCTTGAGGCCCGGCTCCACCACCATCGCTCCGGTGTTGAGGATGTCGTCGGCGAAGAGCTTCCGGAGCGCGTCCAGCGCCTCCACGATCTGCTGTGAAGCCTTGATCCGGGTGAGCCTCCGGACGAGCAGGTCGACCTCGAAGACGCCGGGATCTTTCCCCTGATCCTGGCCGCCGAGCGCGGCGTCGAACACCGCCGCGAGCTTCTTCTTCGTGGCCGTCTTGGCCGGGGCTTCGCCGTCGACGGGAGTGAGCGCCTCGAAGAGGCCGCGGAGGGCCGGATCGAGCAGCGTGATCAGCTTGCCGAGATTGCCAGTCCGCTCGGTCCCGACGAGGGACACGAGGCCTGGCCAGTTGGCCTCGGCGCTGACGATGAGCTGGAGTGTCGAGGCGAGGTGCTCGGAGATCTGCTGGCTGGTGAAGTCGTCAGCGATGGTGACGTCGGCGTTCGGATCGACTGGTTTCTTGGGGGGCACGGGATCCTCCTGGCTCTATGGGGTTGTGCTCTGCTGTTCTCCCCGGAGCCCCATCCTACGTATCTGACGAAAGGGGGCGAAGAAAGTAAATAGTCACCCATTTCCCCGACCTCTCGGGCAGGACGTGCGGAACCTACGCCGGGAAGGGGGCCTGCCCGCTCCGGCGCTCGGGGGCTCCTCGGAACGTGCCATGCGCGACGACGACTTTACTCGCGACCTCCAGCCCGGCGACACCTGCGGGCCGTACCAGATTGGACGCCTCCTCGACGAAGGGGGCTTCTCTGTCGTCTACGCGGGCGAGAACACGATCATCAAGCGGCCTGCGGCGCTGAAGATTTTGAAGCCCGAGCGCGACCGCGTCGAGGACATCGTGGAGCGCTTTGCACGCGAGATCGAGCTGCTCGCCAAGATTGACCACGAGAACGTGGTTCGCTTCTACGAAACCGGATATGCCCGCGGGCGGCTGTGGCTGGCGATGGAGTTGCTCGACGGCCTCACGCTGCGCAAGCACATCCTGGCCGGTCGCCGCTTCCGACTCGAAGAGGCGTTGCGAATCGGGTACGAGATTGCTTGCGGTGTCGCTCAGGCGCAGTCCC
Source organism: Pseudarthrobacter sp. (assembly GCA_039932075.1). Classification (GTDB taxonomy): domain Bacteria; phylum Actinomycetota; class Actinomycetes; order Actinomycetales; family Micrococcaceae; genus Arthrobacter. The sequence goes on from JBDTQQ010000392.1 coordinate 3,085, forward strand.
TCGGCGTCATCCATCGCGATCTGAAGCCCGAGAACGTGATCCTGACCGAGGCTACCGTGGTCAAGGTGCTGGACTTCGGGATCGCCAAGTTCAACGGGCAAGGACTGCAAAGCACAGGGAGGCATCCGCTCGGGGTGATGGGGACGCCGTCGTACATGTCGCCCGAGCAGATCCTGGGCGAGGCGGTGACGTTCGCGTCGGATGTGTATCAAGTCGCGGTGATCATCTACGAGCTGGTGGCCGGGCAGCATCCGTTCGCCAACCGGCGCGGGGAGCTGCC
>JBDTQQ010000393.1:0-3354 GCA_039932075.1 Pseudarthrobacter sp.
GGACATCTCCCGGGCTGCAAACATCCTCAACCCTGCAGGCGAGTTCGTCATCGGCGGCCCCGTGGGCGATGCGGGCCTGACCGGCCGCAAGATCATCGTGGACACCTACGGCGGCATGGCCCGTCACGGCGGCGGTGCCTTCTCAGGCAAGGACCCGTCCAAGGTGGACCGGTCCGCGGCCTACGCCATGCGCTGGGTGGCGAAGAACGTGGTGGCGGCAGGTCTTGCCAAGCGCGCCGAGATCCAGATCGCCTACGCCATCGGGCAGGCCCGTCCGGTGGGCACCTATGTGGAAACCTTCGGCACCGAAACGGTGGACCCGGCCCGGATCAGCGCCGCCATCGCCGAGATCTTCGACCTCCGCCCGCGCGCCATCATCGATGCCCTGGACCTCAAGCGGCCCATCTACGCCAAGACGGCCGCGCACGGCCACTTTGGCCGAGATGATCCCGATTTCACGTGGGAGCGGCTGGACCGCGTGGATGACCTGAAGGCCTTCTTCAACGCGTAGCCTGCCGGCAACGCCCAGCCAATCACTTGACCCGGCTGAAAATGTCGGGGCCAGGTGGTTGGCTGGTTTGTGAAAGGGGGTGGCCGCCATGGCAAGACCTGAGACGGTCCACACCGGGCCTGGCCTGCCCGGTGTGGTACAACCGTCCCTGCTCCAAGGGTTTCCGGCCCGCGCACCTCAGACCGGGCCCCCGCTGGCAGCCCATCTCCCGGTGGCCCGGGTGCTGGTCGAGTCATCACTGCCGCACCTTGACCGGCCTTTTGACTACAGTGTGCCGGCAGAACTCGATGAGGCCGCCCAGGCAGGCGTCCGCGTCAAAGTCCGGTTCAACGGCCAGGAACTCCCCGGGTTCATTATTGAACGCACCGCAGAGTCCGACGCCGGCCACACCCTGGTGCCGTTGCAGAAAGTGATTTCCCCGGTCGCCGTTCTCACGCCCGCCGTGCGGGACCTCGTATCCGCCGTCGCCGCCCGGTACGCGGGAACTGTCAGCGACGTGCTGCGGGTGGCTATCCCGCCGCGGATGGCACGGCTGGAGAAGCATTTCCCCGGAGATGCTGCGCCGGAAGCCGCCGTACCGCGGCCTGGCCCGGCAACAGCCGGAACTGTCGCCCAGGCAACGTCGGGGGACCCCGCGGTCGTGGCTGGTCCCTCGGGGGAGATCGGCTGGTTGGCCTACCGGAACGGTCCCGCTTTCGTCCGCCATCTGCAGGAGGGCGGATCCCCGCGGACGGTCTTCAGCCCCCTCCAAGGCTACGGCCACGCTGCGTGGCCAAAGTTGATTGCTGAGGCAGTGGCGGCCGTCCGTGCCTCCGGCCGCGGCGCTGTAGTGGTGGTGCCTGACTACCGCGATCTGAACCAGCTGGAACAGGCGTTGCTGGACGTCCTGCCCGCGGCTGACATCGCCCGACTGACGGCAGATGACGGACCCACGCCCCGCTACCGCAATTTCCTTCGACTCCTGGCCGGGTCCGCGCGGGTGGCTATTGGTACGCGGTCTGCAGCCTTCGCTCCCGTTCAGGACCTCGGCCTTGTGGCCTGCTGGGATGACGGCGACGATCTCCACATCGAACAGCGCGCGCCGTACGCCCATGCCCGTGAAGTGCTGCTGCTGCGTGCGGACCAGGACGGCACGGCGTGCCTGATGGCGGGGCATGCCAGAAGTACAGAATTGCAGCGGCTGGTGGAGGCGGGCTGGGCCACGCCGGTGGAGGCGGAGCGCTCGTTTGTCCGGCGGACAGTTCCCCGCGTCCTGAATACCGCCGACAGCTTTGAACAGGAACGTGACCCCCTCGCCCTGGTGGCCCGGCTTCCGGGTGCGGCGTGGCGGGCTGCGAAGGAAGGGCTGGAACGCGGTCCGGTGCTGGTGCAGGTGGCCAGGGCCGGCTATGCGCCGTCGCTGGTGTGCGAGACGTGCCGGGAGCCGTCGCGCTGCCAGGCCTGCCAGGGCCCCTTGACTCTTGCGGGAGCCAGCGGCAGCTCGGCGATTCCGCAATGCCGCTGGTGCTCGACGCCGGCTCCCGACTGGCAGTGTGTCCACTGCTCGGGGCGGAAGCTTCGGAAAGGTGCCACCGGTGTCCTGCGGACAGCGGAGGAACTGGGCCGGGCGTTCCCCGGCAAAGCCGTCATCACGTCCTCTGGCGGCCACGTCAAGGCCGGCGTTGGCAACGCGAAAGCCCTGGTGGTGGCCACCGTTGGCGCCGAGCCGGTCGCCGAGGGCGGCTACGCTGCGGCGCTGCTGCTCGACGGCGACTCGCTGCTGCGCCGGGAAAACCTTCGGGCCGGGGAGGACACGGTGCGCCGCTGGTTCAATGCCGCAGCGCTGGTGCGTCCCGCGTCCGACGGCGGCCTGGTGGTCATCACCGCCACGGAAAGCGTTGCCGTTGGTGCCCTGCTGCGGTGGGATCCGGCCGGATACGCCCGGCGGGAGCTGGAACTCCGGATGGAACTCCAGTTGCCCCCTGCAGTCCGGATTGCGTCGGTAACGGGCCCCCGGTCCGCCGTTGTCCATTTCACCGCTACCGTGGAGGCCGAGCTGGCGACATCCGGCTTAGCACTGCGGACCGCAGGTCCCGCGCCGGTGGTGCTGACTGGCTCCGCGGCTCCTCAGCGGGCCGGGGAGGATGTCCGGACCCTGTTGTTCTTCCCCTACGGGCAGGCCGGCGCCGTGACCCGGGTGTTGCGGTCAACCAAGGCTGCTGCTGCGGCCAAGCGGACTGAGCAGCCGGTGCAGGTCAGGCTGGACGGCGTAGACGTCCTGTAGGCGGATGTTCACTGCTTCCGGCGCTTCCGGCGGGAGCGGGCGGCCACAATGTCGTGGGCTGCGTCCACGAGCTGCCGGGCGGACTCGTCCCAGCTGAATTCCGCCGCACGGGCAACGGAGCGGCGCGAAACGTCCTGCCAGTGTTCCTCGTCCCGCAGTTTCTGCACGGCAGCGGCGAATTCGGTGGCGGAGTCGGGGGCAACGTACGCGGCGGCGTCGCCGCCCACTTCCCGGAAGATCGGAATGTCGCTGGCAATCACCGGTGTGCCCAGGGACATGGCTTCGACCAGCGGCAGCCCGTAGCCCTCGGCACGGGAGAGGCTTACCAAAGCAGTGGCGCGTTTGAGCAGGACCGCGTATTCATCATCGGTGACGCCGTTGTGGAAGACCACGTTGGCGCCGGTGGGGACCATGATGTCCAGCTCGGCACGCCGTTCCGGTGTGATCCTGCTCAGCAGATGCAGCGTGAAGTCGGGCAACCCGGACATCCCGGCAACCAGGGTCTCCACGTTTTTGTAAGGCATGAACGAGCCCATGTAGACCAGCGCATGATCAGACCCTGCAGCAGGATCCCGCGGTT
>JBDTQQ010000394.1:0-3354 GCA_039932075.1 Pseudarthrobacter sp.
TCGCCTAGGTATCGGACATCTCACGCAGTACTCCCGGCCAACAGTGAGTGAGTCTCCTAAAGCTGCCCGGGCTGTCCGGAGCACCGTCGTGGGCCACATTGACTGTGACTCAACCACGAAGCAGCTCAATGCGCGGCGTGTCCGTGTCAAAGTGCCCCAGTTCGGCTAGAGCGGCAGCGCCTTCGAAAAAAGCCGCCGGCGTCACATTCTGGCCTTGGTCCTGGCGGTCGCCTGTGCTGTCCACGGATCCTCCGGCCAGGGGTGCCGCGGATAGCGTCCCCTCATCTCGGACCTCACTTGCGCATACGGCCCCGCCCAGAAGGACGCGAGGTCATCCGTCACGGCCAGCGGCCGCCGCGCCGGCGACAACAGGTGGAACAGGACCGGCACCCTGCCCTCCACCAGCCGCGGGGTCTCGGCCCAGCCAAAGCACTCTTGCAGCTTGACCGCCACAACCGGCCGGCCCGTGTCGTCCCCGGCGGCAGTCTCCGGCACGTCGGGGTAGTCGATCCGTACCATCGATCCGCTGGGCACTTTCAGCACCTCCGGGGCCAATTCACCCAGGCGGACGGCCTCCGGCCAGGGCAGCAGCCGCCGCAACGGGTCGGTGAGGTCAATGCCGCTGGCGGCAGCGCCGGCGGCTATCTTCTCAAGCTCGGGGCCCAGCCAGGTGTCGAGCGCTGCGAGCAGCGCCTGCTCCGAAACGTCGGGCCACGGCGCGCCGAGTTCGCGGTGCAGGAGGGCGAGCCGGCGGCGCAACGCGTCTGCCGCCGTCGACCATCCGATGGTTGCCAGCCCCTCCTCGGACAGCGCGCGGGCCACTGCTGCCCGCCCCTCGGCGGGCGAGGGCCGAACAGGGGTGGAGGACAGGCTGATGGCTCCGAGCCGCCTTTCCCGCCGGGCGGTGACCCGGCCCTGGCTGAACTTTGCTTCGACGGTGTCGCCGAGTAGGTGCCCGGCGGCCGCCGAGGCGAGATCCGCCGTCAGCGCTGCAGCGGAGCGTATCAGTGCACCGGTACCGGCCGTGTCCCGGCCTGCGGCGCGCGACACCTCCGCCACGGCCAGCCACTCGTAACCGGACAGCGGGCTGCCGGCCGGCAGTCCGGCGCGGGTACCGGAGGACAGCAGGTAGCGCGCCGGGCCCTCCCCCGGCACCCGCCGCGCCACCCGGTCCGGGAACGCCAGCGCGACGACGACGCCCAGGGATTCGGCGGAGGTCACCGGAGCGGTGATAACAGAAGGGCCGACGGCGGCGCTTTCCTTCCGGGCGATGCTTTCCAGCCGCCGGACGTCCTCCGCCCATCGCCGGGAGGCAGGCTCCCTGCCAACGCGGAGGGTGGCAAGAAGGGCGGTGAGATCCGCCCCCGGGGCCCGCTGGTCTCCCGCTACGAGTGCCACTGCTTCAGCCGCCGCGTGATGGCCCACAGCCACGGCACCATCCAGGAGCGCGCGGGCCAGCCGGGGATCGGCCGGGACCCTGGCCAGCGTCCGGCCCAGACCGGTGGGGTGCCCGTCACCGGCAACGGCACCAAGTTCCCTCAGCACTTCGATGGCCTCCGCCATGGCCACCGCCGGCGGCGCATCCGGAAGTGCCAGCCCTTGGCCACCGGGCGATCCCCAGCAGGCCAGGGTCAACGCGGCGCCCGTCAGGTCCGCCACGGTGATTTCAGGGGTCACGTGCGCCGGCGCAGCACCGTAACTTCGTTGGTCGTAGCAGCGCACTACGCGCCCCGGCCCCTGCCGCGCGGCGCGGCCGGCCCGCTGGTCCGCCGATGCCCGGGAGCAGGAGACGGTCACCAGTCCGGACATGCCCCGGCTGGCGTCCCGGCGCGGTTCACGGGTCAGGCCGGAGTCGATCACCAGCCGCACGCCGGGAACGGTCAGGGAGGATTCAGCCAGGTCAGTGGACACGATGATCCGCGCCGGGCCACCCTGCCGGCGCCCGGACACGGCCCGGTCCTGTTCGGCCGGGCTGACTTGGCCGTGGAGCTCGAGCACCTCGGTCCCGGGGCCGGCCCTGCTGCGGAGGCGGGCCGCGACGTACGAAACTTCCCAGGCGCCAGGGACAAAGACCAGGGCATCGGTCCGGGGATCCCGTGATAGTCCGGCAGCGTGGGCGTCCGCGGCTGTATCCGCCACCTGGTCCAGGAACCCGCGGGCCACGCCGCGGCCGTCCAGACGAGGGATGGCCGCCGGGGCCCACTGAACCTCCAGCGGGTACAGGGCCGACGGGCAGTCGACGACGGGAGCCGGCCTCCCGCCGTCGTGCTCTGCTTTCCCGCCCGCGGCTCCGTTGGCTGTGCCTTCTCCGACCGTGCCTCCTCCGATCAGGGCGGCGAAGCGGGGCGCGTCCAGCGTGGCGGACATGGCCACCACAGTGAGATCCCCGCGGAGCTGTCGGACCTCACTGAGCATGCCCAGCAGCAGGTCGGTCTCGAGGCCGCGTTCATGCACCTCGTCCAGGATGACGGCACCGGTGGTCTCCAGTCCGGGATCGTCCAGAAGCCGGCGCAGCAGGATTCCGGGAGTGACGAACTCCACCAGGGTGCCGGGCCCTGCCTTGTGTTCGCCGCGGACGGTGTACCCGACGCGGTTTCCCAGCTGTGTGCCGTCCAGGGCCGCCAGGCGCCGGGCCGCCGCGCGGGCGGCGACGCGCCGGGGCTGGGTGACCACCACGCGCAAGGCACCGTGGGCGGACGCGAGCCCCTGGGTGGCAGCGAGGTTGGCGAGTAATGGCGGGACCAGCGTGGTTTTGCCCGTACCCGGCGGGGCCTGCACCACTGCTGTCCCTGCCGGCCCGCCCGCGCGCAGCACCTCAGCCAGCTCCGCAAGCGAAGCAGCGAAGGCCAGTCCCGTCCCGATGGTCCCCAAGTCAAAGGTGCCCTGCCCGGAAACACCCTGCTCAGGGGCGTCAGCCGGGGCGGCGGCGGGTCTGCTCGATGAAGTCACCTGTCCATTGTCGCCGCTCTCCCGGGAACCGCGTGAGCGCGGACGCGGACGGATACGGCAGACTGGAAGTCATCCAATCATGAAAGCGGGACCCCCTTGATCCACCTCCAACAGGACTCCGAAGGCTTCATCCGCATGAAGAGGCACTTTCCAGCCAGCACCCCCGTGACCATCACCTTCAGCGACGGCTCACAGGAACAATTCAAGGGCAGCAGGCTTAACGAGATCTACGATGAGGCGTTGGCGGTGTACCGGGCGCAGAACCAGCTTGACGCCAAGGGCTTTTCGCGCGGGCCGAAGAAAAAGGTGCAGGCCGGAATTGAGTTCGTTGCTGTCCGTCCCGGGATGGGTCAATAGCGCCGTTAGCCCGCTTCAGGGTGCCGGTCTGACCACCATCGCCGAACC
>JBDTQQ010000395.1:0-3349 GCA_039932075.1 Pseudarthrobacter sp.
CGCCGTGGCCGTCAGCGATCCCAGAACCAGCAGGAGCGCGGAGCCGTATGCCGTCAATCGATTTCGCTGTTGATACATGTTTCGGGCCTCTCGTGGTGGAGTGTTTGCAACAGCTAGACGGCCGGGGAAGCTTGCGGCTGCCGGGGCCGGCCCTCACGGGCAGGACGCCGTTTGGCGAACCGCAGGTAGAGCGACGGGACGATGAACAGGTTGACCAGGGTCGAGGTGACAAGGCCGCCCAGGATCACCACTGCCATGGGGTGTTCAATCTCGTGACCGGGAATATTGCCCATGACCACGAGCGGAACCAGGGCGAGGGCGGTGGCCAGGGTGGTCATCAGGATCGGAGACAACCGCTCGGCAGCACCCCGCAACACCAGTGCCGGGCCGAAGGTCATGCCCTCGTACTTTTCCAGGTGCTGGCAGTGATTGATGAGCAGGATCCCGTTACGGGCAGCGATACCCATGACCGTCAGGAAGCCCACGAGCGAGCCCAGGGAGAGGATCCCGCCGCTGAGATGGGCGGCTAGGACTCCACCCACCAGGGCAACGGGCAACGTCAGGATGGCGAGTGTTGCCAGCCGCCAGCTCCGGAATGCTGCCTGGAGCAGGAGGAAGACGACGAGGACCGCACCGATGCTGTAGACGAGAAGGCGCTGTGCCGCCGCCTGCCGCTCCGCATATTCGCCAAGGATGTCCACGCTGTAACCGACGGGGAATTCCACCGACTGGAGATCGCTCTCCAGCTTTTCCACGACCTTGGCCAGGTCGCCTTCCTTGACGTTGGCACTGACATCGAGCCGCCTGGACCCCTCCGAGCGTTCGATCACGTTCGGTGTCGGCTTCACCGAAATCTTGGCGACATCGGCCAACCTGATTTTCGCCCCGTTCGGGGTATCCAGGGCGAGGTTCTCGATGCTCGTGACACTGGTCCGGGTTTCCGGTGGACTCCACACCTGGACGTCGTAGGCCTTGCCGTCCCGGTAGACATCGCCCACTTCTTCGCCGGCAACGAGCGTGGCCGCGGCGCGCCGGACGTCGCCCGGTTTCAGGCCGTGGCGGTTTGCCGCCGCCAGGTCCACCTCAACATCGATCTGTGGCACGTTGACCTGCAGGGCAACCTTGGCGCCAATCGCACCCTCGATTCCGCCGAGGACATTCTTGACCTTGTCCGCCTGCTGGCGCAGCACCGCAAGATCGTCCCCATATACGCGGACGACGATGGAGTAGCCCGTGCCCGTCAGCACTTCGCGGACACGTTCCTTGAGGTAGGTCTGGACGTCCCGGTGGATCCCGGGGTATCCGTCCACGATTTCCTGGACGGACGCAAGCGTTTCGTCATAGTCCACCGAGGGGTCGATGCTGATCCAGTTTTCACCGAAGTGGATGCCGACGACCTCGTCGGCCGCAAAAGCCTGCCCGATGTGGGAGCCGCAGTTGTTCACGCCGGGCACCGTCATCAGTTCCTTGCAGGCCAGCCGGCTGACGCGCACTTCTTCGGAATTGGACGTGCCGGGCTGGGTGACCCAGTGCATCAGGAAATCCCGTTCCTTGAAGGAAGGCAGCAGGGACTGTCCCAGCAGCGGTGCCGCCACAATGCCCACGACGCCGAGTGCCGCCACCGCGAGGTAGCCCGGGACCGGCCGGCGGACACCGGGCCTCAGCACAGCCCCGTACCAGCGTTTGAGGACCCTGACCAGCGGCGGGTCCCGGTCCTCCAGCTTCGCGTTCCGAAGGAAGATGTAGGCCATGGCCGGGGTCACCGTGAGTGCCACGAGCATGGATGCCATCACCGCCAGGGTGTACGACGTGGCGAGCGGACGGAAGAAGGCCCCGGTAAGGCCGTCCAGGAAGAAGATCGGCACCGTGGCGGCCACGATAATCAAGGTGGCGTACACAATCGGGCCGCGGACCTCCATCGAGGCGTTCACGACCACCCGGGCGGTGCTTTCCGTTCCGCCGCTTGCCCGGTGCTGGCGCAGCCGTCGGACGATGTTTTCGACGTCGATGATGGCATCGTCCACCACCACCCCGACGGCGATCACCAGGCCCGCAAGCACCATCGTGTTAACCGTTCCCCCTGTCCAGTAGAGCACCAGGGCAGCGGCAACCAGCGACAACGGGATGGCCACGACGCTGACCAGCGCGGTCCGCCACTGGAAGAGGAAGAGGCTCAGCACCAGGATGACCAGGAGGCAGCCCAGCAGGAGGGCGAGGCTGAGGTTGCCGAGGGATTCCTCAATGAACGACGCCGGCCGGAACAACGTGGTGTCCACGCTGATCCCGGTTAATCCGGGCTGGAGCTCCTTCAGGGCCTCTTCGACTCCACGGGTCACCTCGAGCGTGTTGCCCCACGGCAGCTTCTCCACGATGAGCATCAGCCCCGGTCCGCCGTTGATGACCGCGTCACCGATCAGTTGCTGATGGTCCTCCACCACGTTCGCGACGTCGGCGAGCCGCAGTGGAGGCTCGCCTTGTTGGCGCTCCACTGCAACCTGGGCAAGTTCCGCCGGCGAGGTGATGGGCTGTACGTGCCGGATGCTCAGGGTCTGGCTGGGTGTTTCGAGCGCACCTCCGGTGCCGATCAAGGCCCCGGGGGAGTACTTGAGCAGGCCCGCGTCCAGGGCATCGGAGGTGGAACTCATTACGTTCTCCAGCGTGACGTTGTGGGCGGCCAGCTTGGCCGGGTCCACCTGCACCTGCAGCATCTGGAGCCGCTCTCCCCAGATCGCGACGTTCGCCACCCCCGGGACCCTGAGCAGGTGCGCCCTGATGTTCCAGTAGGAAAGCATGGACATCTCAATGAGGGAGCGGGTGTCGGAGGAGAGACCGATCTTCATGACGCGGCTCGTGGAGGACAATGGCTGAAGCATCAGCGGGGGCGCCGCCCAGGTCGGCAGCGTCGGGATGACGGTTGCCATCCGCTCGGACACCAGTTGCCTGGCCGCGAGCAGATCGGTGCCGGCCTTGAATTCCATCACAATCGATGAAAGTTGGGACACCGACTTCGACCGCATCTGGTCCAGGCCGTCGATGCCGTTGAAGGCCTCTTCCATCGGCACTGTGACAAGTTCCTCGACTTCAGAGGCCGTGAGGCCCAGACAAGCCGTCTGGACCTCAACCCGCGGCGGTGCAAACTCCGGAAAGACATCCACCGAAGCATTGCTCAGTTGCGTACCGCCGACGATCATGAGGGCCGCCGCCATCGCTATGATGACGGAGCGGAACCTCAGGCTTGCTGCGATAATCCGGCGCATGTCAGTGCGCCGTGTCGAACTCGGCGCCGAACAACTCAGCCGCGCCGACCGTCACGACAGCGGTCCCGGCCGGGGGGCCGGCGCTGGCGGTC
>JBDTQQ010000396.1:0-3348 GCA_039932075.1 Pseudarthrobacter sp.
GCCGCGACATCGCCGGCATCTCCAACGCCGCCGGCAACGTGGTGGGCCTCATGCCCCACCCGGAGCACGCTACCGAGGTCGGCTTCGGCCCCGAATCCCTGGACGGAATCGGCGGGTCCGATACCGACGGCCTCGGTTTCTTCACCTCCGTATTGAACAAGATTGTGGGAGGCGCCAAGTGACCACGGAAACCACCAAGAAGTTCAACATCGACACCGTTGAGAACGCCGCCAAGACTCCGGACACCGAACTGCCCTGGGCCGAACTGGGCCTGAAGCAGAACGAATTCGACGAGGTCGTCAAGGTCCTGGGCCGCCGCCCGACCGGCGCCGAGCTCGCCATGTACTCCGTGATGTGGAGCGAGCACTGCTCCTACAAGTCCTCCAAGAACCACCTGCGCCAGTTCGGCGACAAGGTGACCGAGGAGATGAAGAAGGACATGCTGGTGGGCATCGGCGAAAATGCCGGCGTCACCAACCTGGGCGACGGCTGGGCCGTGACGTTCAAGATCGAGTCCCACAACTCACCGTCATTCGTTGAGCCCTACCAGGGTGCGGCCACCGGCATCGGCGGCATTGTCCGCGACATCATCTCCATGGGCGCCCGCCCTGTGGCCGTGATGGATCCGCTGCGCTTCGGCGCCATCGACCACCCGGACACCGCCCGCGTGATGCACGGTGCCGTTGCCGGCATCGGCGGCTACGGCAACTCGCTGGGCTTGCCGAACATCGGCGGCGAAATGGTGTTCGATTCCATTTACCAGGGCAACCCGCTGGTCAATGCTCTGGCTGTCGGAGTCATGCGCCACGAGGACATCCGCCTCGCCAACGCTTCGGGCAAGGGCAACAAAGTGGTCCTGTTCGGTGCCCGCACCGGCGGCGACGGCATTGGCGGCGCCTCCGTGCTGGCCTCCGAGTCCTTCGACGACACCAAGCCCTCCAAGCGCCCCGCCGTCCAGGTCGGTGACCCCTTCGCCGAGAAGGTCCTGATCGAATGCTGCCTGGAACTGTTCAAGGGCTCCCTGGTTGAGGGTATCCAGGACCTCGGCGCGGCAGGCATCTCCTGCGCCACGTCCGAACTGGCTTCCAACGGCGACGGCGGCATGCAGGTTGAGCTGACCTCCGTCCTGCTGCGCGACCCCACCCTGACCCCGGGCGAAATCCTGATGTCCGAGTCGCAGGAACGCATGATGGCCGTGGTCACCCCGGAGAACATCGAAGCCTTCGAAGCTGTGATGGACAAGTGGGCTGTGGAGTACTCCTGGCTCGGCGAGGTCACCGACACGGGCCGCCTGGTCATCACCTGGGACGGCGTAGTCATCGTGGACGTTGACCCGCGCACCGTGGCACACGACGGCCCGGTCTACGACCGCCCGTACGCCCGCCCCTCGTGGCAGGACTCGGTCCAAGCCGATACCTTCACCGGTTCCGTGCAGGATGCCGGCCGCCCCGCCGGCTCGGGTGAACTGGCTGCGGCCGTCACCGAGCTCGTCGCCTCCCCGAACATGTGCTCCAAAGCATGGATCACCAACCAGTACGACCGCTACGTCGGCGGCAACACCGCCATGGCGTTCCCGGACGATGCCGGCGTGGTCCGCGTGGACGAGGAAACCGGCCTGGGCGTTGCCCTGGCCACCGACGCCAACGGCCGCTACACCTACCTTGACCCGTACCACGGCGCGCAGCTGGCCCTCGCGGAGGCGTACCGCAACGTGGCCACGTCGGGTGCCGTGCCGATGGCCGTCAGTGACTGCCTGAACTTCGGCTCCCCCGAGGATCCGGACGTCATGTGGCAGCTCGCCGAAGCCATCCGCGGCCTCTCCGACGCCTGCATGGAGCTGGGCATCCCGGTCACCGGCGGCAACGTATCGCTCTACAACCAGACCGGCACCACCCCCATCCACCCCTCCCCCGTAGTGGCGGTACTGGGCAAGCTCGACGACGTCGCGCGCCGCACGCCGTCGGGCTGGCGCGAGGATGGCATGGCCATCTACCTGCTGGGCACCACGGGCGCCGAACTGGACGGTTCCGAGTGGGCCAACATGCGCGGCCACCTGGGCGGCCAGCCGCCGAAGGTTGACCTCGCCGCCGAGCGCGCGCTGGGTGAAATCCTGATCAACGCCTCGCGCGACGGCATGGTGGACTCCGCGCACGACCTCTCCGAAGGCGGCCTCGCGGCAGCCCTGGTGGAGTCCTCGCTGCGCTACGGCGTGGGTGCCCGGATTGCCCTGCAGGACGTTATGGACCGCGACGGCGTTGACCTGTTCACCGCACTGTTCTCCGAGTCCCAGGGCCGGGCCGTTGTTGGCGTGCCGCGCTCCGAGGAAGTCCGCTTCCAGGACATGTGCACCGCCCGCGGCTTTGCCCACCTCCGGATCGGTGTGGTGGACGCAGCGAGCGGCCAGCTGGAGATCAACGGCGTGGACACTTTGTCCCTCAACGCCCTCCGCGAAGCCCACGAAGGAACGCTGCCGAAGTACTTCGGCTAACCCCTCCGCTAAAAGCAACGCGGGGTCACTTTCCGCCCAATAATCCCTCGGGATTGGGCCGGAAGTGACCCCGCGTTGCTTGTTTTGTGGGCAGGTCAGTCTTCGCTGTGGAGCTCCCGCTGCCTTGAACTGAGCAGCTCAAACTCCGGCCGCACGGCCACAAAACGTTCGACGGCGGTGAGCACCTCCACGAGGTGCGCCCGATCGGCTGCCACCAGGCCGGCGCCCACCTGCGAGCGCCGGTACTGGTCGTGGTCACCCACCTCGGCAACCGAGACCTCGAAGCGGCGCTTGAGCTCGGCCAGCAGCGGCCTGATGACCGAGCGTTTTTCCTTCAGGCTCTGGACATCACCCAGGAGGAGGTCGAATTCAATCCAGCCGATCCACATCAGATGGTGAGTTCTCCCATCCGGTCCCAGCCGTCGCCGTCGAGCTGGCGGCTGATGATCCGGGGTGTTTCGGCCAGCGCCTGCGGCATGTCAGCCATGGCCTGCTTGAAGTGCGCGCTGTTGACGTGGTCCCCGGCTGCGTCATCCTTGAAGGCTTCCACCAGGACAAACTCGTGAGGATCATCCACGCTGCGGGACCAGTCGAACCAGAGGTTGCCGGGCTCCTCCCGGGTTGCCTTCGTGAAGTCATCCACGAGGCCGAGCCAGCGCTCGGACCAGTCGGGCTTGACCTTGAACTTGACCACAATGAAGATCATGGGATTTTCCTTCCGTTGGTGATGGTTGAACTACCCAGCCGCGGCCAGGTCGAGTTCACAGGCGAGGATGGCCTCGCGTGCGTGCTGCTGCTGGGCCGGGGCGCCGGCCTGCTCAAACAGCGGCACTGCCATGGCCGCGTGGCCGCTTGAGTTT
>JBDTQQ010000397.1:0-3339 GCA_039932075.1 Pseudarthrobacter sp.
GGCACCTCGCTCAGCCGCGGCCGCACCTACTCGCGCAAAGGCGCGGTCTCAAGCGTCGAATGGAACCCCAAGAACCTGGAGCTGAAAGGAACGGTCCAGGGCAACCGCAGCGCCCCGTACCGGACCAGGGCCGCGTTCAAGAACGGTGTGGGGGGATTGCGCCTTGAATGGGGCTCTTGCTCCTGCCCCATGCAATTTAACTGCAAGCATGTGGCCGCTTTGCTCCTGGAAATCAGCAGCGGGCCCGTGATGGAACAGCCGGCACTCCTGGAGATTCCCCCGGCGCCGAAGCTATCTCCACCCGACGCCCGGAAGACTGTCCAGAAACCCCCTGCGCAGAAGAAGACACCGCCCGCCCTGTGGCAGGAGCAGATCCACAGCCTTCTCCACCCCCAACCGGCCGCAAGGTACCAAGGTTTCGCCAGCGGTCCCGGCAGGGCCGCAAGCCCGCCGGCAGTGAGGCTCGGCGTGCAACTGGAACTTACAGAATCCATGCCCAGCAAGCCGCTTTGGCACCAGCGGGGACGCAGCGATCCCTGGCAAAACTCATCCGCCCCCGGCATCAGCCTGACCGCCAGACCGGTGAAGCAGAATGCCAAGGGGAAGTGGGTGGTTGGCCAGCTGCGCTGGGATAGTTTCGGCCAGTCATATTACGGGTATCAAACTGACGAATTCAGCACGGAGCAGGTGCGCTGGATGCGGACCTTCAGATCCCTGTACGCAATCGCGGGCACGCAGGCACCAGCGGCGCATCTGCCCCTGGAACTGTTTCATAGCCCGCTGCTCTGGCAGCTTCTCGGCCAAGCAAGCGCAATCGGCGTGGCGCTGGTGGCCGCAAAGTCCGGCGACGCCGTGGCCGTCCATGACCCCGTCAGCGTTGCACTGGACGTCCGGGCACACGACGGCGGGCTGATGCTGGTACCGCACCTCGGCGTCGGCCGTGGAGACGCCGATGGTGAGTCCGGTGATACCGCCGCAAACCACACCGCCATGGGCGTGATCGGCCAGCCTGGCCACGGGCTGTTCTGGTGGGACTCCGCCACGGGCCCGGGCACCTCCACGGCAACCAGCGGCCTGCACCTTGCCCCCACCACAGCCCCGGTTCCCGACGCCGTCCGTCCGCTGATCCATCACCGCACGGAACTGCTCATTCCGGCGGCGGCCCGCGAGTCCTTCCTGGGCGCCACCTTTCCGCAGCTGGCCCAGGCAGCGGATGTCATCTGCAGCGATGAGTCAGTGGAGCTGCCGAAGATCCTGCCGCCGGAGCTAGTGCTGACAGCCGCCCACAGCATCGGCAAACTGGACCTTCAATGGCACTGGGAGTACGTTTCCGCCGGTACCGTGACCCGCCAGCCGCTGCCCGACGCCGGCACCGTCTTCCGCGACCACACCTTCGAATCAGAACTCCTGGCGAAGGTGGCCGTTGCCCTGTCCCCGTTTTCGGCGGCCTGGCGGGAGCAGTTCCCGGACGCACCGTCCGGCCACCCGGGCAGCACGCGGCCGGCCGAGCTCAGGAACGTCGCCGCCGCCCGCTTCACCACCGACGCACTCCCGGCACTGGAGCTGCTTGGGCACGTGCGCGTAGTCACCACAGGCACGGTGCCGGACTACAGCGAGCTCACGGAAACACCCCTGATCGGCATCAGCACCACGGGAACCGCCGACGGCGACTGGTTTGATTTGGGCGTCACGGTCACCCTCGGCGGGGAAGACATCCCCTTCCAGCAGCTCTTCCGGGCCCTGGCCGCCGGCGAAGAACACCTGATGCTGGCCAACGGCAACTACTTCCGGCTCGACCAGCCCGAGTTCCAACAGTTGCGCCGACTCATTGAAGAGGCCCGGTCACTGCAGGAGCACGATGGGCCGCTGCGGATCAGCCGGTACCAGGCCGGCCTCTGGGACGAGCTGGAGGAACTCTCTGCCACCGCGGAGCAGGCCGATTCATGGCGGCGGAGTGTCGGCGGGCTGCTGCGGTTCTCGGAGCTTCGGGACGCGCCGCTGCCGGCTGGACTCAACGCATCGCTGCGCCCCTACCAGCAGGAGGGCTTCAACTGGCTGGCCTTCCTGTGGGAGCAGGGCCTGGGCGGCGTGCTCGCGGACGACATGGGCCTGGGCAAAACCGTGCAGGCCATCGCCTTGATCTGCCACGCCAAGAACGGCATCGGCGCCCCGGACCGGGATGAATCCGCCCGCCACCCCTTCCTGGTGGTGGCCCCCACCTCCGTCGTGCCCAACTGGGCTGCGGAAATCGCTCGGTTTGCGCCCGCGCTGCGCGTCACCGCCATTTCGGACACGCTGCAGCGCAGCGGGACGGATCTGGCGGCACTCACCGCCGGGTCCGACGTCGTGGTTGTTTCCTATACGCTCTTCCGGCTCGACTATGAGGCCTACGCCGCACAGCACTGGGCCGGGCTGGTGCTGGACGAGGCACAGTTTGTGAAGAATCCCGCCACCAAGGCCAGCCAGAATGCCCGCCGCTTCCCGGCCCCGTTCAAGCTCGCCATCACGGGTACGCCCATGGAGAACAACCTGATGGAGTTGTGGTCCATGTTCGCGATCACCGCTCCCGGGCTGTTCCCCTCGTCGAAGAATTTCGCCGACTATTACCAGAAGCCGGTGGAGAAAGAGGGGGACGCGGAGAAACTGGCGCAATTACGACGGCGGATCCGGCCTCTGATGATGCGGCGCACCAAAGACCTGGTCGCCAGGGATCTGCCCGCGAAACAGGAACAGGTGCTGGAGCTGGACTTGGCGCCGCGGCACCGCACCATTTACCAGCGGCATCTGCAGCGCGAACGGCAGAAGGTCCTGGGGCTGCTGGCGGACATGGACAAGAACCGCTTCGCGATCTTCAAATCCCTCACGACCCTGCGCAGGCTCAGCCTGGACGCGTCCCTGGTGGACGAGAAATACGGCTCCGTCCCGTCCAGCAAGCTTGATGCCCTGTTGGAGCAGCTCCGCGACATCGCGGCCGAGGGACACCGCGCCCTGATCTTCAGCCAGTTCACCGGCTTCCTGGGCAAGGCCGCGGCACGCCTCGACGCGGAAGGCATCGCGTACGCCTATCTGGACGGCAAGACCCGCCGGCGCGGCGAGGTGATCGAGCAGTTCAAGTCCGGCACCGCACCCGTGTTCCTCATCAGCCTCAAGGCCGGCGGATTCGGGCTGAACCTGACCGAGGCGGACTACGTGTTCCTGCTGGACCCATGGTGGAATCCCGCGTCAGAAGCCCAGGCCGTGGACCGCACCCACAGGATCGGCCAGAGCCGGAATGTCATGGTCTACCGGCTGGTGGCCAAGGACACCATCGAGGAGAAAGTCATGGCGCTCAAGGAAAAG
>JBDTQQ010000398.1:0-3335 GCA_039932075.1 Pseudarthrobacter sp.
CTCCGCGCTGTACGTGGGGGAGGGTGCCGAGTCACCAGGCTGGCTGTACGAGCGGCTGCTCGCGAGGAAGCGGGACGCCAAGTCAGTCCTCGCCGCCCCGCACCCCCTGGTGCTGGAGGAAGTGGCCTACCCGTCAGACCACGAGCTGCTGGCCCGAGCCGAGCTGACCAGGGCCCGGCGGGAGCACTAACGGTCTGCCGCATCCGCTAGAAGGACGGCGACGAGCCGTCCGCCGGCAACGTCACCGTAAAGGTGCTGCCGTTTCCCTGAACGCTGGTGCACGCAACCCTGCCCCCATGGCGTTCCACGATCATCTTGGTGATAGCGAGGCCCAGCCCCGCTCCGGGGATGGCGGCCTCTCGGGCCGCGTCAGTGCGGAAGTAGCGGCGGAAAACCCTGGCGGCGTCGTCCTCGCTCATTCCCATGCCGGTATCGCGGACGCGAAGCTGCACCCAGTCCCCGCTGGCGCCCGCACTGATGTCCACCACGCCGCCGCCGGGGGAGTACTTGATGGCATTGGATACCAGGTTGTCCAGTGCCTGCCCTATCCGCAGCGGATCCGCGTACGCCCACAAAGGTGAAGGGACGTCCGCCGCGAGCCGGACTCCTGATCGGTCTGCTTCGGCCCGGGCTGAGCTGAGGCTGCTCTCCACGATGCTCGCAAGGTCGGTGCGTTTCGGATGGACCTTCAGGGCCGCGGAGGCGGTGGCCGACAGATCGGACAGCAGTGCCAGGAGCCGTTCCGAGTTGCGTTGCACCACCATGAGCCGTTGGGCCGTGGTCGCGGATAGTTCGGCATCGTCTTCGAAGACCAGATCCACGTTGCCGAGGATGGAGTTTAGCGGCGTCCTGAACTCGTGGGAGACGTTGGAGATCAGCTCCTCGTGCGCGGCTAGCGCTTCCACCCAGCCGGTCACGTCGCTGTACACCACCACGGCACCGTTCAGGCGGCCGTTCTCTGCCGTCAACGGCCGCGCGGCTGTGGAATAGGCGCGCTGGGCGGGTTCCTCTCCGGCCCAGACCAGATAATCGGCGAAGGATTCTCCGGCGATCGCCCTGTTGATGGGCCGCTTATCGGGCGGCAGCAGGGTCTGCCTGTCCTGCCCGAAGATGAGCTGGTGCCCTTGGCCCGGCATCTCATCGGCCACGCCAGTGGCCTGCCGAAAAATGCGCTGCCGGTTATTCGTGAGCAGGTAACGTCCGGAGCGGTCGACGGCGGCAACGGCTACGTCGGTCGCGTCCAGGATGGTGGTGAGGAGTTTCTCGCGTTCCCGGCTCGCCGAGAGCAGCTCGCGCAGTTCCTCACCCATGTCCCGCAGTTCGCGCTGCTGAACGCGCACGTTAACGCTGGCGAAGCGGATTGCCAGGGCAACGGCCAGCATCATGAGCGGGAAGAGAACCAAGGAAGTAATGTCCGCAGCCGTGAGATGGGGGAGCCTGACGGCAGCTGAGGGGAGCATGATCAGGAATGGGCCCACTGCGCTGAGCACCAGGGTAGTGCGGACCAGCACGCCCGAGGCAGCCAGCCAGATGATCGGAAAAACCACCAGGATGGCCAGTCCAGGCAGATGGGGTGCGGCGCCGTTCCGCAGCAGACCGATCGCCAGCAGGTCAAGCACCGGGATGCTGAGATAAGCGTTGCCGCGCATCCTCTCCCAGGGGGTCACGAAGCAGGCTGCGAACAGTACGAGATGAAGGCCAATTCCGGCCACGAAGGCGGGACTCGAGAGGAGGGACGGCCAGGTGAACGGGGTGACCACGCCCAAGACGCTGACGATCAGGGACAGCGGAAGCTGGCATAGCGCTACCTGCGTGCGGCGGCCGAGCTTCCTAAAATAGCGTGCCACCCCCCGCGGCGAGGGACCTACAGCCATAAGGCTCTCCAAATTTCCCGACGGCCCCCATCCGTCTCCAATGAATACCTCCGCCCGGATTCTGAAGGCTGGACACAATCATCCTTCAGAATCTTTTCGGAATGCTTTGTCATGATAATTGACTTTTCAAAAGAAAACGCGGTTAGGGGTGTCATCTACTGTTCATCCTTGTACCGTATAGAGAGTTGGAGTGGATAAGGGATTGGCGCTGGGCTGATGGGGGCCTTTTCCACCTGGCATCAGGGATAGCAATGGAAGATCTTGGGGTAGCAGTAGTAATTGAAGACGACGCGGACATACGCAACCTCCTGGAAGGGGTGTTGCGGCAGTCGGGATTCGAGGTCCATACCGCCGTTGATGGACGGGACGGCGTGGAGGTGGTCCGGAACAACAAGGCCCACGTGGTCACCCTGGACATCGGCTTACCGGACATTGACGGCTTTGAAGTCCTTCGGCGGATCAGGAATTTCAGTGACGCCTACGTGGTGATGCTGACCGGCAGAACAGAGGAGCCGGACCTGCTTTCGGCCCTGAACGCCGGTGCGGACGACTACATCGCGAAGCCTTTCCGGCCGCGCGAGCTGAGGGCGAGGGTGGCGGCAATGATGCGCCGGCCCCGCCATGAGATCAACCGGCCGCAGCAGGAGCCGCGGTCCTGGGCCGCGGCTCCGGCGGCGCCCGCATCGTTCGGGCCGCCCTTGGGCCACACTCCATCCGGGGCTTCAACACCGGTTCAGGCGGGAGTCCTGCAGCACAACGGCCTGATTCTGAACTACCGGACGCGCACCGTGATAGTGGGCGAGACCCCCCTTGGGCTTACCCGCAGCGAGTTCGATCTGCTGCATACCCTGCTTCGGGGCGAGGGCGCTGTATGCACACGGTCTGATCTGGTGCGTGCGGTGCGCGGTGACCTTTACGAGCCCGATGCGTACATCAGCGAGGCTGACGAGCGTGCCGTGGAAGTCCACATCGGGAATCTTCGGCGCAAGCTTAAGGAAGATCCCCAGTCACCGCGTTGGCTGCAGACCGTCCGGGGGGTCGGCTACCGGCTGGCGCCCCAGCGGACGGACGTGCCGGCCGGCCCGGGGCAGGGCTGATCGCGGCTAGTTCTTCAGGATGTAGGTGGCCCGAAGCTCTGCGACGGTACTGACTCCGTGCTCGGCCACACCTGCCAGGAGGTCCTGCCCCTGGACGAAGTCTTCCTGGCGGATGGCGTCCTCCAGTGACTGGGCCAGCATGGCTAACCGAACTCCGCCCACCATGGCGGAGGCGATCCGGAGGCTGATGACGGCGTCCAGGGCGGCCTTGCGGTCGTGGGCCTGGACGGCTGCGGCGAGGCGGCTGAAGCGCTGGTCCCACATGGCGGCATAGTCGCGGGCGAATCCGCGGGCGAGCTCGGGGCCGTCCAGTTCCGCTTCCAGTTCGGCAAGGACTTCCAGTTCAACCCAGGGCATCGGCCCC
>JBDTQQ010000399.1:0-3317 GCA_039932075.1 Pseudarthrobacter sp.
CAAGATGGGTGGATGGCCACCCCGTCACTTCCCCAACACCCTGACCTCTACTCGCCGGGGCAGCCTTTCACGTGGCCGGAACTCCAGACACTGGCGGCTGACGGTGTCCTTTCACAGTTCCACCAGCACGGCTATACGCTGCCTGACGTCCCGGTCTCGGCCCAGCTGAGGGCCAGGGCGGCAGCCAATGCAGTGCCTGCACCAGTACGGCAGCGTGTGGTGGCGGGCAGGATGACGGCGGCCTGGATCTACGGCTGCGCTGAGGAGCCGGACAAGTTGGCGTTGCTTGTTGATGCGAATCGGCGGATTTCCGGTCTTCGCAACACCCGCGGCTGCACACTTCATGAAGTCCGGCTTGGGCCCTTTGACGTGGTCAGCATGGGCGGGCTGATGGTGTCGAGCCCGCTCCGGACCGCCGTGGACATCGCACTGCACGTGGACGCCCACCGGGCGCTGCCGGCCCTGGCAGGACTGCTGGCTCGCCCGGAGAAGGACGTCCGGCTGCGCCTGCTCGTCCTGGCCATCGAAGCCACCCCGAGGGTCCCGCACAAAAGGGCCGCTTTGGAAAAACTTGCGATGTTAGCTCCGGCGCTTGTTACCGGTAGTCCTGTAGACATCGAACACGCCGTCGATGCGTCGGACAGCACTGAGGACGTGGCTGAGGTACTTGGGGTCACCCATCTCGAAGGCGAACCGTGAGATAGCTACGCGGTCACTGGATGTGTTCACACTGGCGGCCAGGATATTGACGTGGTTCTCGGAAAGTACCCGGGTCACGTCCGAGAGAAGGGACTTCCGGTCCAGCGCCTCCACTTGGATCTCGACGAGGAAAACGCTCGACTGCGTTGGAGCCCAGTCAACATCCACGATCCTGTCCGGCTGGTCCTTGAGGTCGGAGATATTGGTGCAGTCCGTTCGGTGCACGGACACACCGGAGCCCCTTGTGACGAATCCAAGAATGGGATCCGGCGGAACGGGGGTACAGCAACGGGCCAGCTTTACCCAGACATCACCGACGCCGCGCACCACCACTCCGGAGTCCGAAAACTTGGTTTTAGCGACCTGCGTGGGGATGCTGACTTCGGTGATGTCGTCGTCAGTGCTCTCGTTGCCACCAAGGCTTTCAACAAGCCTTTCCATGACCGACTGGGCTGAGGTGTGTCCGTCGCCCACGCCGGCATAGAGGCCTGAGATGTCCACGTACTTGAAGTCTGCGGCCACCGCCGCCAAGGCCTCGTGCGTCATCAGGCGTTGTAGTGGCAGGTTCTGTTTCCGCATGGCCCGGGTCAGGAGGTCCTTACCGCGGTCGATTGCCTCTTCGCGGCGTTCCTTGCTGAACCATTGCCGGATTTTGTTTCGGGCGCGGGCGCTTTTGACGAAGTGCTGCCAATCCTGGCTGGGCCCTGCGCCCTCGGCCTTGGAGGTGAAAATCTCTACCCAGTCGCCATGGTTCAATTCACTGTTCAGCGGAACCAGTTTGCCGTTGACCCGGGCACCGATGGTGCGGTGCCCCACTTCCGTGTGGACGGCGTAGGCAAAGTCCACGGGGGTTGATCCGGCGGGCAGCGCCATCACCTCACCCTTGGGGGTGAAGACAAAAACCTCACGGGCATTGATCTCAAAACGCAGGGAGTCCAGGAACTCTCCGGGATCCGAAGTTTCCTGCTGCCAGTCAACGAGGGATCTCAGCCACCCCATGTCGCCGTCGCGGGGACTTCCCGGGCCAACGGCTGTCCGGTTGGGCTGATCCTTGTACTTCCAGTGCGCGGCAACGCCGTATTCGGCCCGGCGGTGCATTTCGTGCGTGCGGATCTGGATCTCCACGGGTTTGCCGCCCGGGCCTATCACCGTGGTGTGCAGCGACTGGTACATATTGAACTTGGGCATGGCTATGTAGTCTTTGAAACGCCCTGGCAGGGGATTCCAGCGCGAATGCATGGTGCCGAGTGCCGCATAGCAGTCCCGCACGGAATCGACCAAGACGCGAACGCCCATGAGGTCGTTGATGTCGTCGAAATCCTTGTCCCGGACAACCATCTTCTGGTAGATCGAGTAGTAATGCTTAGGGCGGCCGGTGATAGTGGCCTTGATCCGCGCGGCACGCAGGTCCTCGGTAATCTGATCCCGAATGACTCCCAGGCTCTTTTCACGTTCCGGTGTGCGGTCCCCCACCATCCGGACGATCTCTTCGTAGACCTTCGGATACAGGGCAGCGAAAGACAGGTCCTCAAGCTCCCACTTGATGGTGTTCATGCCGAGCCGGTGGGCCAGGGGCGCAAAAATCTCCAGCGTTTCCCGGGCCTTCCGGGCCGACGATTCGGCCGAGACAAAACGCCAAGTCCGGGCGTTGTGCAGCCGGTCGGCCAGTTTGATCATCAGGACGCGAATGTCCTTGGCCATGGCCACAACCATTTTGCGGACGGTCTCCGACTGCGCGGCCTCACCGAAGCTGACTTTATCCAGTTTGGTCACGCCATCCACCAGCATGGCAACCTCCGGACCGAAGTCCTTCTTGAGGTCCGTCAGTGTGTACGGTGTGTCCTCAACGGTGTCATGAAGCAGGGCGGCTGCGAGAGTAGTCCCGCTAAGGCCCAGTTCGGCGAGGATGGTGGCTACGGCGACAGGGTGCGTGATGTAGGGATCGCCGCTCTTGCGTTTCTGCCCGCGGTGGCTCTTCTCAGCAACGTCAAAGGCGCGCTGGATGAGGTCGAAGTCTTCCTTGGGATTGTTTGCCCGGACCGTTCGCAGCAACGGCTCAAGGATCGGTGAATAAGTGGTGGCGCTGCGGCCGGTGAGGCGGGCCAAACGGGAACGTGTCCGCTCGCGGCGGCCTGGAAACGTGGGCCGAGCGCCGGAATTGTCCACCGGAACACCCGTTCCGGGGCGTGCGGCAGCGGTCAGCCCGGCCTGAACTCCGTGGCCTGGCTTCCCATCCCCGCCTGCCATTGGCACCGATGCCGAACGTTCTTCCAATGAAGCACCCCTCACGACCCTGTTAATTACCCCAGTCTATTCCTCCGGGTGTTCACTTCCGTAACCGGTGCTTAAATGCGTACGGGCCGGGCTCCGTGGATATTCCACGCCGCCCGGCCCGCCCGTAGTGCGTGCAGTCAGGCCCCGGCGGGGGCCGCCGATTCCTTCGTCCGGGCCGCGTTTTCGGCCCTGCGGTTTTCGACTTTTCTGGCCTGTTTGACCAGGTCGGGTTCGCTCTGACGCAGCCAGGCGTACATAGGCGCCGCCACAAAGATCGTGGCGGCCGTTCCAATCAAGATGCCGACGAACAGGGCAAGCGACAAGTCGCGCAGTGTGCCTGCCCC
>JBDTQQ010000400.1:0-3314 GCA_039932075.1 Pseudarthrobacter sp.
AAGCCCACCGCTATATGAAGGCTGAAGGTAAACAGGGAAGACGCAAATATCTACGATACGGCAAAACCAATTACGTGTCTACCCCACAACCCGAGTTATTGCAAGCACCATTATTTTCGGTGCAAATCCGCGTCAGAGCGTGAGCGTCACGCCCTCAGCCGTGCAGGCTCCAGCGTTCGCAAAGACCGCGTCACGCACGGCATCCTTGGTGACCTGATCCGGCTGGCCGCCCTTCTCGACGACGGCAGAGTGGCTGATGGTCAAGGCGCTCAGCGACGAAAACAGCCCCCTGAGGTTTCCTGTGTATGCGTCCTTGGCCTTCCACGCCTTCGAGTAAATCTCTTCGTAGGCGTTGGATGTGGGCTCGCTGGCCCTGTACTCGGCGAAGAGCGAATTGAACAGCTCGCACGCTTCCTTTGCCTGTCCGGCCTGGGGAGCGGCTGTGCCGGTGGAGCGCGACGGCGACGCCTGGGAAGGTGCGGCGCTGGACGTTGTCGGTGTGGTCGTCGAAGAGGCACCGCCCGGAGCAGGAGTGGTAACGCTGCAGGCCGTGAGCCCGGCAAGGCAGGCGACGGCCGCCACGGCGAGGATGTTCTTCAAGATTCTGCTCCCTGTTTGTGCGTTGCCTGAGGCTTTGCGTTCGCCGTCCACCCTACGCACCGTGGCGGGACGGTGCACCTTGGGACGATGGGTAGTTCTCCCCTGGAAAGGACCAACGGGGCGGAATCCCCGAAGCCGATTCTGCGTTTGGATTAACGTGTGAAGAGGCTCACGATAGCCTTGGCCTACACGTTAGAGAGCGGAAGAGATCACAATGGGCAACTCCATGAACAACACCGACGTTGTCATCCTGGCAGCAGCGCGGACCCCCCAGGGCCGGCTCAACGGGCAACTGGCAAGCTTTACCGCCGTCGAACTCGGTGCGCACGCCATCAAGGCCGCACTCACCGCGAGCGGCGTGGACGCAGGCAAGGTGGACGCGGTCATCATGGGCCAGGTGCTGCAGGCCGGCGCCGGGCAGAACCCGGCGCGGCAGAGCGCCATTGGTGCCGGCATCGGCTGGAACGTCCCCAGCGTCACCATCAACAAGGTGTGCCTGTCCGGCCTGACCGCCGTGATCGACGCCGCCCGGATGATTCGCAGCGGTGATGCCACAGTGGTGGTGGCCGGCGGCCAGGAGTCCATGACCCGCGCACCGCACCTGCTTCCCGGTTCCCGCCAGGGCTGGACCTACGGCGCCATCCAGGCTTTGGACGTCGCCGCCCACGATGGCCTCACGGACGCGTTCGACGGCCAGTCCATGGGCCTTTCCACCGAGACGAAGAACCTGGCCCTCGGCATCGACCGGACTTCGCAGGACAATGTGGCAGCCCAATCGCACCAGCGGGCCGCGCTGGCTGCCAAGGACGGGATTTTCGACGACGAGATTGCGCCCATCAGCGTCAAGCAGCGCAAGGGTGATCCCCTGGTTGTCGCCACCGACGAAGGCGTCCGGCCCAACACGTCCGTCGAGACGCTCGCCGGCCTCCGGGCTGCGTTCGTCACCGACGGCACCATCACCGCCGGAAACTCCTCGCCCCTGTCCGACGGCGCCGCCGCACTGGTGCTTTCATCACGCCAGTTTGCCGAAGAAAACGGGCTGGAATACCTGGCCGTGGTGGGCAAGCCGGGCCAGGTCGCGGGTCCGGACAACTCCCTGCATTCCCAGCCGTCGAACGCGATCATGAACGCCCTGGAGCGGGCGGGTTGGAGCACCCAGGACCTGGACTTCATCGAAATCAACGAAGCCTTCGGTTCGGTGGCGGTGCAGTCCCTGAAGGACCTGGACTATCCCCTGGAGCAGTGCAACATCCACGGTGGTGCCATCGCCCTGGGCCACCCCATCGGGGCATCCGGTGCCAGGCTTGCCCTGCACGCAGCCCATGAACTCAAGCGGCGGGGCCGCGGCAAGGCCGCCGTCTCCCTGTGCGGCGGCGGCCAGGGGGAAGCCCTCCTGCTCTACCGGGACTGATGGTGGGGCCGCTCGAAAACGGGAGCGCCGCCGTCGGACGTCAGCGCTTCCTGGCAGACGCCGCAGCACGCGGTTTGGACGTCCAGGTTGTGGAGCGGCTTGCCGCGCGCAGCCTGGAGGAGGCGGCCGGGATTCTGGGCATCACTCCGGCTGACATCGTGAAGTCGCTGGTGGTGAAGCACAAGGACGGGACGTTCCTGTTTGCGCTGATTCCGGGCGACCGGCAAATCTCGTGGCCCAAACTGCGTGCACTGGTGGGCGTGAACAAGCTGTCGCTGCCGCCGGCGGACGTGGCCCTGGACGCCACGGGGTACGAGCGGGGCACCATCACGCCGCTCGGCAGCACCACGGCGTGGCCTGTCTATGCGGACGCCACGATCACGGGCCGGCGGATCTCCATGGGCGCCGGCGAGCACGGTTACAGCGCCTTTGTTGAAGCGGACGAGCTCACCTCGGCGCTCGGCGCGGTGGTGGCTGACATCTCGGATCCCAACCCCATGTAAGTAGCAGTAGATGTCGTTTTGAGCCCTCAAAACGACATCTACTGCTACCCAGTTGCGATTAAACGCAGGAAAACCCCGCCCACCGAAGTGGACGGGGTTTTCCGTGAAGCAGCGTGAGTTACTTGAGGGTAACGGTGGCGCCGGCAGCCTCGAGCTGCTCCTTTGCCTTCTCGGCAGCTTCCTTGGTGACGCCTTCGAGAACAGCCTTCGGAGCGCTGTCAACAACGTCCTTAGCTTCCTTGAGGCCGAGGGAAGTGATGGCGCGAACTTCCTTGATCACTGCGATCTTCTTTTCGCCAGCAGATTCGAGAACGACGTCGAATTCGGTCTTCTCTTCAGCTTCTTCAGCAGCGCCGCCACCGGCGGGGCCGGCAACAGCAACAGCAGCTGCAGTTACTTCGAAGGTCTCTTCGAAGAGCTTGACGAACTCGGAGAGCTCGATGATGGTCAGTTCCTTGAAAGCTTCAATGAGCTCTTCGTTGGTGAGCTTCGCCATGGTGTGGCGTCCTTCCTATAGGTGGTGCTTGGCGGCCTGGGCCGTTGCCTTCGCACCGGAATCTGGTGGGTAAAGAGAAACTAGTTCTCTTCGGCAGCGGGTGCTTCGGCGGGAGCCTCTGCAGCTGCTTCGGGGGCTTCTTCAGCTGCAGGAGCTTCTTCAGCGGCGGGAGCCTCGGCAGCTGCCGGTGCACCGTTCTCTTCTTCAAGCTTGAGGCGCAGTGCGTCAATGATGCGTGCAGCGGCGGCGGCAGGAGCCTTGAGGATGCCTGCAACCTTGGCGAGCTGCAGCTCGCGGGACTCGA
>JBDTQQ010000401.1:0-3314 GCA_039932075.1 Pseudarthrobacter sp.
CGGTGCGTCGGAAGAGTGCCATGCTGGCCGATCATGTCAGGAAGACGCTGCGCGGCCGGGAACAGGACACGGCGCCCGCCGAAAAGCCCCGCCGGCGCACAGACGTCAGGCTGGGACTGCCGGTGCTGCTTGTCTGGGGCGCCGCAGTGGCCGGAGCCTGGCTGACGCCCGCGATGCTGGCGCTGCTGTGCTGCGGATTGCTGGTCCTGGCAGTCCTGCTACTGGTCCGGGCTACGCGCGGCAAAAAACTCCTTGCGGGCCGCAGGAGCTTCCTGACCACCACCGCCGTGGCGTTGGTGCTGGCCGCAACTGCGGCTGCGCACTCCGCGGTGTCTTCCTCGCAGCGACACGATGGACCACTCGCGGAAGTGACGGCAGCCGGGAAGTCGGTGGTTGCAATTCTGGAAATTACCGGTCCGCCGCGCGCCTTGACACGCCCGGAACACGTAGGGGCGCCCGAACGATGGTCGGTGCCGGCCCGGACAGAAGAAGTCACTGCCAGCGGCAACGTCATCCGCACCTGGGCTGAGCTCATGGTGATGGGCGGTCGCGGCTGGGACAACGTGGTCCCGGGGCAACTGGTCCGGACCGCCGGCAAGCTGAGGGCGCCTGAGCCGGGCCAACAGGAAACCGCCATTCTGGCTGCGTCGATGGCACCCGGCGCTGCTGCCCCGGGCGATGGTGGCGCCGATGGCGGCCCGGCCGGGGAGGTGGTGGCCAAGGACCTGAGGGAAAGGTATGTGGCCGCAGCATCGTTCCTGGCGGCCGATCCCCGCGGGCTCCTGCCGGGTATGGTCACAGGTGACACATCGGCGCTGGACGAAGGTCTCAACGCTGCCATGAAGACCGTAGGCATGACCCACTTGACTGCAGTGAGCGGGGCCAACTGCAGCCTCGTCCTGGGCGCCCTCCTGATGGCGGCGCGCAGCCTGAGGCTCGCCAGGATCCTCGCAGCGTGGCTCGCGTTGGCTGGCCTGGGGATGTTTGTGGTGCTCGTTGGTCCTGACGCCAGCGTCCTGCGGGCAGCCTTGATGGGTTCCATCGCCATTGCCTCGCTGGCTGGCGGCCGCATGGGCCGGGGACTCAGCTTCCTGTGCCTCGCTGTGATGGGCCTGTTGCTGATCGACCCGGGTCTTGCGACGAGCTTCGGCTTTCTGCTCTCGGTGCTGGCGACTCTGGGCATCATTGTCCTCGGTTCCCGGATAATGGACTGGACCCCCGCGATCGTTCCTCGCTGGGCAGCGGCCGCCTTGGCCGTGCCGCTCTCAGCGCAGCTGCTGTGCGGCCCCGTTATCGTGCTGCTGCAGCCGCAGTTCTCGACATACTCCTTGCTGGCGAACATGGTGGCCGCGCCGCTGGTGGCACCGGTGACGCTGCTGGGCACGGCTGCTGTGCCATTGGTGGCCGGGGCGCCCTGGCTGGCCACAGCCCTGATCGCCGTCGCGGGCACGTTCAGTGCAGGCGTAGCCGGCACCGCCCGGACGGCGGCGGGACTGCCAGGGGCTTCCTTACCCTGGCCGGAAGGCGCATTCGGTCTCGTGACGATGGTGCTGCTGTCCGGGATTACCCTCGCTGCGGTCTGGGGTTCCGTCCGGCCACGTCAAGTATTGCGGCTTGTCCTGGGGCTGCACGCGCGGACTGTATCCCTGCTGGAGTCCGCAGATAACCGCCTGCGAGCCTTCACAAAACCTTCCCTTCGTTCACCGCGCACCCAGCGGGGCTACCGCCAGCGGCGCTTGGAGGCCGGGGTTCGCCATGGCAGGCTTAGACACTGCACCAGAATTTCCGGGAGGAACCCACCATGGCCGCAGCCCAAACCACACGAACCAGGACGTCGCCGTCGAATGTTGCCTCCTGGCGGGACGTAAGCCCCGCGGGAGTTGTTCTGGTGGGCGGACCCGAAGACTACCTTGGGATCCGCGCCATGGACCACATCCGCGCACAGGTCCGGGCGGCCTTTCCCGACGTCGAGATAAGCCGACTGGCCGCGGGCAGCTACGAGGCGGGCACTCTCGCCATGAATGTCAGCCCGTCCCTCTTTGGCGAGCACAAGCTCATTGAAGTCGAGGGCGTCGAAAGTATGAACGACGCCTTCCTCGCCGACGCACTCGCCTATATCAAGCACCCGGAAGCAGACGCGGTCCTCGTCCTGCGGCATGGTGGGGGAGTGCGTGGCAAAAAGCTTCTTGATGCCGTCAAAGCCGGCGGCTGGCCCGTGGTTGACTGCCAGCCCCTGAAAAAGGATGCGGATAAGGCCGCCTTTGTGTCGGCCGAGTTCCGTGCCGCCGGGCGGAAGATCACCTCCGACGGGGTGCAGACCCTGGTCAACGCCGTCGGCGCCAACCTCTCGGAGCTGGCAGCAGCCTGCAGCCAGCTGATCGCAGACGCCACGGGAGCGGTAACTCCGGAGCTGGTGGACCGCTACTACGGCGGCAGGATCGAAGCCACGGCGTTCAAGGTTGCCGATGCCGCCATGGCCGGAAACGGTCCTCTTGCCCTGTCCACCCTCCGCCATGCCTTGGCCACCGGAGCTGACCCCGTCCCGCTGGTTGCCGCGCTGGCAGCCAAGCTGCGGACGTTAGCCAAAGTTGCCGGCGCCCAGGGATCGCCTGCACAGATAGCGAGGGAATTGGGCATGCAGCCCTGGCTGGTGGAGCAGGCACAGCGCGATGTCCGCCGCTGGACCCCGGACGGTCTGGTCCGCGCCATCCAGGCCACGGCGGAGGCCGACGCGCAGGTGAAGGGACTGTCCCGTGATCCTGTCTACGCCGTCGAACATGCGGTGACCGTCATCGCAACGTCCGCGAAGGGTCACTGACCGCGGTCATACGTTGCGCCGCGAAACACGTCTACGTTGCACAGGTGGGCGCACCGGGCCGCGGACGGCCAAGGGATGCGCCGTTAAAGAGTTGAGGCCGGCACCCATCGGGTGCCGGCCTCAATCATCAGTTCAAGTGAACTGGAAACCTTACAGTGCGTTGACCTTCTTGGAGATCGCCGACTTGCGGTTCGCTGCGTTGTTCTTGTGGAGAACACCCTTGCTGACAGCCTTGTCCAGCTTGCGGCTGGCAGCAACCAGGGCAGCAGCAGCTGCATCCTTGTCGGTGGACTCAACGGCGGTGTTGACGGCGCGGATGGCCGTCTTCAGCTCAGACTTGACTGCGTTGTTGCGCAGGCGTGCCTTCTCGTTGGTGAGGATGCGCTTCTTCTGGGACTTGATATTAGCCACGTGTGAACTCTCTTTTTAATGCGGAAATGGTCTAGAGGGCTTTCAGATTGGCCATTGACTGAGCGGCGTGGGGATACCTATGGCG
>JBDTQQ010000402.1:0-3310 GCA_039932075.1 Pseudarthrobacter sp.
GCAGTGTTGTAGCGGGCCGTATCCACAAGCGCGTCGATGTTTTCATCGACCTTGCGGACCAGCCGGATGGAGGTGCCGCCGATCTCGGGAGCGCCCACGTTCTTGGTGATCGCAGTCTCGAGTGCATCAAGGTGCGTAGTGGTCAGGCCCAGTCGGGCCTCGAATTCGGCGAGCGTGGGGCGGGTACCGATCCAAAATTCACCTGACCGTGAGTCCGCGTAGAACTGTTCTGTATCCCTTCCCGCCAGCGGACGGAAGTAGAGGGTGGCTCGGTGGTGCCCGCCGTCGTCGCCCTTTCCTTCGCCTGCCGGCTCCAGGATGAGGACGGCGTCCGGCTCATGGTCAAGGCCGAGGCCGGTGAGGTGGGCGAAGCCGGAGTGGGGGCGGAAGCGGTAATCGCAGTCGTTGGACCGGACTTTCAGCGGGCCCGCGGGGATGACCAGGCGTTCGCCTTTGAACTGGTCGGAAATGGCCTTGCGCCTGGCCGCGGCGTAGTCCGCTACGGCGTCGCGGGCCGGCAGCTGCTGGCCGGTGGGCGCCCAGTTGCTGGCCATAAAAACCTTGAAGGCATCGGAACTGGGCCGCTGCGAGCGGTTGTTGACGCGCTCATCGAGGGGCTGGGAAGCAGAGTTTGGGGTATTTTCGGCATCGTTCACGGCACCATCGTCTCACCAGCAGCGAGTCTTGGGCCAATACCCGGGCAGACGCGGTCAACTAGGCTGGGCAGGTGAAGATTGACCTGCATGCCCACTCCAACGTTTCCGACGGCACGGAAACCCCCGCTGACGTGATGGCCTCGGCGGCCCAGGCGGGCCTGGACGTCGTGGCCTTGACCGACCATGACTCCACGGACGGCTGGGCCGAAGCGTCACGGGCGGCGTTGGCTCACGGCGTCGCACTGGTCCCGGGGATGGAAGTTTCCTGCCGCACGGAGCAGGGCATCAGCGTCCATCTGCTGAGCTACCTGCACGATCCTGCCCATCCCGGACTGCTTGAGGAAATCACCAAGTCCAAGGACGCACGCCTCACCCGGGCCGAGCGCATGGTGTCCCTCCTCGCCGAGGACTACCCGCTGACCTGGGACGACGTCATCCACCATGTCGCACCCGGGGCCACGCTGGGGCGCCCGCACATCGCCGATGCCCTGGTGGCGGCGGGGGTGGTTTCGGACCGTTCGGAAGCATTCGCGTCCATCCTCACCTCCCGTTCGCGCTACTTTGTCCAGCACTACGCACCCGACCCGGCAGCCGCCGTCGAACTTGTCCGGGCGGCCGGCGGCGTCCCCGTCTTTGCCCACCCCGTGGCGTCCTCGCGTGGACGGATCGTGGGGGAGCGCACCTACCGGGACATGATCGACGCCGGCCTGGTGGGCCTGGAGATCGACCACCGCGACAACCCGGAGGAAGGCCGTGAGTTCCTGCGGGGACTTGCAGCCAGGCACGGACTGTTGATCACGGGGTCCTCGGATTACCACGGCACGGGCAAGCCCAACCTGCTGGGGGAGAACACGACGGCGCCGGAGGTGCTGGCACGGATCGAGGAGCTCGGGACCGGCACCGCCGTCGTCCGCCCCTGACCTGCGCCCTGACCCAACTGACTCGCAGTTAACGTCGTGAAATCGCGTTTTGGCGACGTTTAATGCGAGTCAGTTGGGTGGGAAGGACGTGAACACTGCCTTGGCACCCAACCGCTTGGCCATGACCTCAATGGCGGGTTGGTTCTGGTCCACGCACACAAACTTCCGGTCCAGCTTGGCCGCGACGGCGCCGAGCGTTCCGGAGCCGGCGAAAAAGTCCAGGCACCAGTCACCGGGCCGGCTGGACGCGGCCACCACACGCCGGATCAGGCCCTCGGGCTTCTGCGTGGGGTAGCCGGTCTTCTCCTTGCCGGTGGGGGAGACGATGGTGTGCCACCAGACATCGGTGGGCAGCTTCCCGAGCTCCCGCTTGGCAGGCGTCACCAGGCCGGGCGCCATGTAAGGCTCCCGGTCAACCTCTGCGCTGTCGAAGTGGTACTTGGCCGGGTTCTTGACGTACACGAGGATGTTGTCGTGCTTGGTGGGCCAGCGGTATTTGGCCCGCGCACCGTAGTCGTAGGCCCAGATGATCTCGTTCAGGAAGCACTCGCGGCCGAAGATGGCATCAAGCATCACCTTGGCGTAATGGACTTCCCGGTAATCCAAGTGGAGGTAGAGCGTGCCGTCGTCGGCCAGCAGCCGCCAGGCCTCCACGAGCCGGGGCTCCAAAAAGGCCCAATAATCGCTGAACGCGTCATCGTACCGGTGCAGGGCACCCTTGATGGTGTCGTAGGAGCGGCCCTTGAAGCCCACGCGGTCGCCGTCGCCGTCAGCGTTGAGCACCATCCGGGTTTCCTGGCGCGTCTGGGCCCTGCCGGTGTTGAACGGCGGGTCCACGTAAATGAGTGTGAAGGCGCCGTCCGGCAGCGACGGGAGGAACTCCGCGTTATCCGCGTGAACCACCAGGTTGCTGCCGTCCGGCGCCCAGACGGTGTCAGTCATCGAGGCTGTTAGGCCTCTGCGCTGCCGGGCTGCGTGCCTTTGTCGGCGCCGGCCACTACTTCGCCGTTGCGGCGGCGGGTGCGTGTCCGGCTGCGGCGGGCACGGGGGTCCACTTCGGCCGGGGCAGCTGCGGCAGGCTCTGCGGCCGGTCCGCCAGTGGCGGCATCGGACGTACGACGGCGGCGCTCGCCTGAGTGGCTGCCCTCGCCTGAGCGGCCACCTTCGGAGCCGCTGCGGCGGCTGCCCTCGCCTGAGCGGCCACCTTCGGAGCCGCTGCGGCGGCTGCCCTCACGCCCGCCTGAACGGCCGGCGTCGCGTCCGCCGTCACGCCCGCCGTCGCGTCCGCCGGAGCGCGTGTTTTTCTTGCCGGTTTCGCCCAGGTCCTCCAGGACTTCGGCGTCAACACCGGCGAGGGTGCGCTTGTTGCGGGGGAGCCGGCCCTTGGTTCCTTCCGGGATGTCCAGCTCTTCGTACAGGTGCGGGGAAGATGAATACGTCTCCACCGGCTCCGGGTAGCTCAGACCCAGTGCCTTGTTGATCAGGCCCCAGCGGGGCATGTCATCCCAGTCAACGAAGGTCACGGCTGTGCCCTTGTTGCCGGCGCGGCCGGTGCGGCCCACGCGGTGCAGATAGATCTTCTCGTCCTCAACGCACTGGTAGTTGATCACGTGCGTGACGTCGTCCACGTCGATGCCGCGGGCGGCGACGTCGGTGGCCACCAGAACGTCCACCTTGTTGTTGCGGAAGGCCCGGAGCGCCTGCTCGCGGGCGCCCTGGCCGAGGTCGCCGTGG
>JBDTQQ010000403.1:0-3309 GCA_039932075.1 Pseudarthrobacter sp.
CGATGGTGTCCCAGCCGTAGACGGCCACCGCGTTGCCGATCAGGCCGACGGTGCCGATGGGCGCGATCCGGATGATCCACCACAGGACCTTCTGGATGACGGCCAGCGCGGAAGCGTTGAGGTTCAGGAAAGGCTCAGCGGCCTTGCCCACCTTGAGGGCTGCGACGCCCACGGCGATGGCGATGACCAGGATCTGGAGGACGTTGAAGCTGACGGAGGTGCTGACGGTCGTGGCGGCGTTGGCGCTCTCGGTCACCGTAGAGTTCGCGCCGAGGCCGAGGAAGTTCTTGGGGAACAGGCCGATCAGGAACGACCACCAGTCGCCGGTTTTGCCGGCGTACTTGGCTTCCTGGGTGATGCCGGTGTTCGCGCCGGGCTGCAGGAGCACTCCAAGCCCGATGCCGATCAGGACCGCGATCAGGGACGTGATGGCGAACCACAGCAGGGTGTTCCAAGCCAGCTTGGCGGCGTTGGAGACCTGGCGCAGGTTTGAGATGGAGCTGACCACGGCCGTGAAGATCAGCGGCACGACGGCGGTCTGCAGCAGCGAGATGTAGCTGGAGCCGATGGTCTGCAGCGTGGCGCCGAGGCCGTTGGGCTCGGTCTTGGTGCTGCCCGTGTACTTGGCCAGCAGGCCGAGGCCCAGGCCCACGATGAGGGCGGAGATGATCTGGAAGCCGAACGAGCCAGCCCACTTGGGCAGCTGGAAGCCGGTCTTTCCTGCGGATTCGGGGGTGCGGGTTTGAGTGCTCACCAGAACACGCTAGGACCAGGGCTCTTATCACGGCGAACAGATGTTGAGAAATGTTACGTGGACAGAATGGTGCATCAAGCGCCTAAGCCCCGATATTCCGGCGTAAAACATGGCGATTGTGAAGTTATTCCCGGACGGCATGTGGCAAAGATCTCTAGTCGAGCAGTGCCCGCCGGAGGGTATCGAGCCCCACTGAGCCGATGTTGAGGGCCTTGGTGTGGAAGGCCTTGAGTTCGAAGCCCGGCCTGGCCTCGAGGTCGGAGCGGATCTGTTCCCAGAGGCGCTGGCCCACCTTGTAGGACGGCGCCTGGCCGGGCCAGCCGAGGTAGCGGGTGAATTCGAAGTTGAGTTGGCCTTCGCTGATGGCCAGGTTTTCCTTGAGGAACTCGTAGCCCTTCTCCGGCGTCCAGGTGCCGGTGCCCCAGCGTTCGGGGACCTCGAGTTCGAGGTGGACACCGATGTCGAACACCACGCGTGCCGCGCGCATCCGCTGCATGTCCAGCATGCCCATGTGGTCGCCGGGATCGGACAGATAGCCGAGTTCCTGCATCAGCTTTTCGGCGTACAGCGCCCATCCTTCGCCATGCCCGGAGGTCCAGCAGACATTCCGCCGCCACTTGTTGAGCAGCTCCCGCCGGTAGGTGGCGGTGGCTACCTGGAGGTGGTGGCCGGGGACGCCCTCATGGAAGACGGTGGTGGTTTCGGCCCAGGTGGTGAAGGTGTCTTCGCCGGCGGGGACGGACCACCACATCCTGCCGGGGCGGCTGAAGTCGTCCGAGGGGCCGGTGTAATAGATGCCGCCCTCGTCGGTGGGGGCGATCAGGCATTCCAGCTTCTTCATGACATCGGGGATATCGAAGTGCACCCCGGCAAGGTCGGCAACAGCCTTGTCGGAGAGTTCCTGCATCCAGGCGGTGAGCGCGTCCGTGCCCTTGAGCTGCCGCGCGGGGTCGTTGTTGAGGACCTCCTTCGCCTCCGCGATGCTGCCCCCCGGCTTGATGATGGACGCGACCTTCTCCTGCTCCGCGATGAGCCGGTCCAGTTCCTGGACGCCCCAGGCGTAGGTTTCTTCGAGGTCGACGGCGGCGCCGAGGAAGGAGCGCGAGGCCAGTGAGTAGCGTTCCCGGCCTACGGCGTCCTTCTCCGGTGCGACGGGCAGCAGTTCCGTGCCGAGGAAGTCCGCGAGCTGCCGGTAGGCGCCGCGCGCTGCGGCTGCACCGGCGTCGAGCTTTTCGGTTAGTGATGTTTCAAGCGGGCCGTCAGCAGTCCGCGCACCGGCGGCGAGCTTCGCGAAGAAGCCGTCCCCGGCGGCGTATTTGGTGGCCTGTTCGATGACGATGGAGACCTGGCGGGCGGCCGACACCTTCCCGGCGTCCTTGGCATGGCGCAGGGATTGGATGTAGCCCGCGACGGCGTCCGGAACATTCAGGGCGCGGCCGGCGATGTGCTCCCACTGCGCGGCCGTGTCGGTGGGCATCAGGTCAAAGATGGATCGGATGTCCTGCGCGGGCGAAGAAATATTGTTCAGGTCCGCTTCGTCCCAGCCGGACTCGTGGATTTCGAGCTGCAGCCCCAAACGCTCCCGCATGGCGTCCAGGGTGACGGCGTCCACGTCATCCCGGGGTGCCAGGCCATCCAGGGCGGACAGGGCCTTCCGGGCCTCCGCTGCGAATTCGGCGATGCCGGCAGGGGAGAAATCAGGGTACTCGGTCTCGTGGCCGGGCAGCCCGAGCTCGGTGGCAAAGGACGGATTCAATCGGATGAGCGTGTCGGTGTAGGCATCCGCCACGGCATCGATTGCGGAATGCGGACGGACAGCAGACGGGGCTTCGGTAGTCACCCCACGAGCTTATCCCCGGCTCCGCTTCCAGGCGCCGGGACCCGGCGTGGGTGCGAGGCGCAGCTGCTGCCGGCGCACCCAGTGCCGGAGTGTGGGCTTCCCTGCCTCCGGAGCGTCCGTGCCGCCCAGGGAAAGTACGACGGCGGTCAGCGCCGCGAGCTCCTCGGCCGACGGTTCGCCCTTGACCACGGAGAACAGTGGCGCGGCAGCCTCGGTGGCTGGCTCTTCGGCGAGGTTGGGGATCACAGCGGGATGTTCCCGTGCTTCTTGGCGGGCAGGCTGGCCCGCTTGTCACGGAGGGCGCGCAGCCCCCTGATGATTTGGATCCGGGTCTCGGACGGGGCGATGACTGCGTCCACGTAGCCAAGCTCAGCAGCCTGGTACGGGTTCAGCAGCTCTTCTTCGTACTGCCGGATAACCTCGGCGCGGCGGGCTTCAACATTCCCGCCGCTCTCGGCAACGGCGATCAGGTCGCGGCGGTAAAGGATGTTGACCGCACCCTGTGCACCCATCACGCCAATCTGGGCGGTGGGCCAGGCGAGGTTGAGGTCCGCGCCCAGCTTCTTGGAGCCCATCACGATGTACGCACCGCCGTAGGCCTTGCGCGTGATGACGGTCAGCTTGGGGACGGTGGCTTCGGCGTAGGCGTAGAGCAGTTTGGCGCCGCGGCGGATGATGCCCTGGAACTCCTGGTCCTTGCCGGGCAGGAAGCCCG
>JBDTQQ010000404.1:0-3309 GCA_039932075.1 Pseudarthrobacter sp.
GTCAATGCCGTGGTGGCAGCACTCGGCGCCCACCGCGTCGGCATCCGCATCTCGCCGGAGCACCAGGTCCAGGGCATCGCCGAAACCGATGCTGCCGATGTCCGCGCCACCTACGAAGTCCTGGTGGACAGCATTGCTCCGCTGAAGCTCGCCTACCTCAGCGTCCTCCACCATGAACCCACCAGTGAGTTGGTGCAGGATCTGCGGGCGCGTTTCAACGTCACGTTCCTTGTGAACACCGGCTTCGGCACCGTGACCACCCGGGAGGAAGCGGCGGCTCTGGTGGCCGCCGGCCACGCTGATGCTGTGGTGGTGGGACGCCCCGCCATCGCCAACCCGGACCTCGCGCGGCGTTGGAAGGAAAACCTTCCTTTGAACCAACCGGACCCGTCCACGTTCTACGCAGACAGCTCGGCCGGCTACACGGACTATCCCGTTTACTCAGCCTAGCGGCCAGCCCGCGGGCCCGACCCATGATTAACGACGACGGCGGCACCCAGCTTGGGTGCCGCCGTCGTTGGCTGCTCGGTGTGCTGTCCCGGCAGCTCGAGCCGAAAGCCATCCGACGGCTACGGGCTCTTTTATTGGAAGATGGCCCGCTGGGCTCCGAAGATCCAAGCGGTACCGCCAGAATACTCCAGCGAATGGACTATTGCTAGCGATTTACATGAAAGCTTCCCGGCCGGTTCCTTCACGCATCACGAGTTTGTCGTCCTGGATGGATACGAGCAGGCTTTTGGGCTTCCCGCTGACTTTGGCAATGGCTTTCAGGCCGCGGTTGGTGACCTCCACGCCGACCTGTGCACCTTTGGCCGGCAGTTCAACGGATGTCTCGAACGCTTCCCCGATGAGCGGGTTGGTGGAGACACCAAGATCGCGACGGACCTCCTTGCCGTTGACCATGACGGTGATATTGGCCTCGTCGAATCCATCCTGAAAGACGATGAGCAGTTCCCGCATGGTGGCCTCTTCCTCGAGAGTGATTGCCTGTGACTGCATATCCACTACAGCACTTCGTGGCCCGCAGTGGAATACCCGGCCGGCCACTACCTCGGGCCCTGATGGAGGCGGTCAGGCCCGTAAGGCAAAATGTTCTGGTGACCACCCAACTCCCGCATGCCCCGTCCGCCCTCGCGTCCGCCGAAACCTCGGACAGCGCCATCCACGTCCAGATCGCTGCTGAGCTCGGCGTGAAGACCTGGCAGGTGAAAGCCGCAGTGGAACTGCTCGACGGCGGGTCCACCGTCCCGTTCATCGCCCGGTACCGCAAGGAAGCCACCGGGACGCTCGATGACACCCAGCTCCGCGAGCTCGACGAGCGCCTGCGCTACCTCCGCGAACTCGAGGACCGCCGTCGCACTGTCCTGGAAACGATCGCCGCACAGGGCCAGCTGACCGCCCAACTGCAGACGGCGATCCTGGCAGCGGACACCAAGTCCCGGCTGGAGGACATCTACCTTCCGTTCAAGTCCAAGAGACGCACCAAAGCGCAGATCGCGCGCGAAGCCGGCCTTGAGCCACTCGCCGACGCGCTGCTCAAGCGGCCGGACCTGGACCCCGAACGCGAGGCAGCCAAGTACCTGAACGCAGAGCACTCCATTAGCGATGCCACGGCCGCGCTGGCCGGTGCGCGGTCCATCCTCGTGGAACGCGCGGCCCAGGATCCGGAGCTTGCCGCGAACCTGCGTGAGCGGCTTTGGACCCAGGGACGGATGGTGTCGCGCGTGAAAAAGGGCAAGGAAGCCGAAGGGCAGAAGTTTGCCGACTACTTTGAGTTCACCCAAGTTCCGTCGGGAATGCCCTCGCATCGCGTCCTCGCCCTGCTGCGTGGCGAGAAAGACGGCGTTCTTGAGCTGGATCTCGCCGAGGCTGATCCGAATAACGACGACGCCCTCGCCGCCACCCGTGCACGCTATGAGGCTGCGGTGGCGAAGTGTCTCGGAGTGGCAGACCGCGGCCGTCCCGCCGACGCATGGCTGATGCAGACCGCGGAGATTGCCTGGCGCTCGCGGGTGCTCGCGAGGCTGACTGCCGACCTTCGCGGCCGCATGTTCACCGCCGCCGAGGACGAGGCGGTCCGGGTGTTTGCCGCCAATCTGCGTGACGTCCTGCTGGCGGCGCCCGCAGGCAACCGCGCCACACTCGGCTTGGACCCGGGTCTGCGGACTGGCGTGAAGGTGGCCGTTGTGGACGGCACCGGCAAAGTTGTGGCCACCGACACCGTGTACCCGCATGCGCCGGCCCGGAAGTGGGACGAGGCGCTCGCCACCTTGGCGGCCCTGGCACAGAAACATGACGTTGAGCTGGTGGCCATTGGCAACGGCACGGCATCCCGAGAGACCGACAAGCTTGCCGCGGAATTGATCAAGCTGCTGCCCGCAGACGAGAAGAAACCGCAGAAATTGGTGGTCTCGGAGGCTGGGGCGTCGGTGTATTCGGCGTCGGCCCTGGCCGCCGCAGAGCTGCCCGGCATGGATGTTTCCCTGCGCGGGGCAGTGTCCATTGCACGGCGGTTGCAGGATCCCCTGGCCGAACTGGTGAAAATCGATCCCAAGTCCATCGGCGTTGGCCAGTACCAGCATGACGTCACGGCTTCGAAGCTGGACCGCAGCCTGGACGCAGTGGTGGAAGACTGTGTGAACGCGGTGGGCGTGGACGTGAACACTGCGTCGCCCGCGCTCCTGAGCCGCGTTGCCGGCGTCGGCCCTTTGTTGAGCGAAAACATTGTGGCCTACCGGAACGAACACGGGCCGTTCGCCAAGCGCAGCGAACTGAAGAAAGTTCCGCGGCTGGGGGCGAAGGCCTTTGAACAGTGCGCCGGCTTCCTGCGGATCACCGGGGGAGCGGAGCCGCTGGACGCTTCGAGTGTGCATCCCGAAGCCTATTCCGTGGCTCGGAAAATCCTGGTCGCCGCCGGTTCCGCCCCGGCGTCGTCCCTGGATCCCCGCACCTTTGTGGACGGCACATTTGGCTTGCCCACCGTCCAGGACATCCTGGCCGAGCTGGACAAGCCGGGCCGTGATCCACGGCCGGCCTTTGCTGCAGCGACGTTCTCGGAAGGCATCGAGAAGATCTCCGACCTCAAGCCCGGCATGGTGCTCGAGGGGACGGTGACCAACGTTGCTGCGTTCGGCGCCTTCGTCGACGTGGGCGTGCACCAGGACGGCCTGGTCCACGTTTCCGCGCTGGCCAACCGGTT
Organism: Pseudarthrobacter sp.; assembly: GCA_039932075.1. Taxonomy (GTDB): domain Bacteria; phylum Actinomycetota; class Actinomycetes; order Actinomycetales; family Micrococcaceae; genus Arthrobacter. The sequence continues at coordinate 3,200 of JBDTQQ010000404.1, forward strand.
CGTCTCGGACCCGCGCGAAGTGGTCAAGTCGGGGCAGGTTGTGCGAGTGAAAGTGCTGGAAGCCGATCCGGAACGCAAGCGGATCTCACTGACGCTACGGCTCGACGACG
>JBDTQQ010000405.1:0-3305 GCA_039932075.1 Pseudarthrobacter sp.
AAACTGATCGAACTGATCGAAGCCTCCTGTTGCAGTGACCGCTTGAATCCGCCGTGCACGAGTACTTTACGATTATCGTAAATAACCGGCCCACGGGCGGTAATGGCGGGGAAGAGGACATGTCAGCAAACGCCGCACTCTGGCTCTGGCCGCTGCCGCCGGCCGGCGACCTGCGCTTGGTCGCCCAGTGCACCGACATGGGCCTGCCCGAAAGCTCCATCTCCCTCGACGGCCTTCAGCTTCGAGATGCCGCTGCTGGTGTCCAGAAGTACTGGCCTGAGGAAGACGAGCAGGGTTGAATCCACTCACCAGCCCGGTCCTGCTCGTGGTCTTCGCGGCAGTCTTCTTCTACGTCTTCTTCTACGTCCTCTACGGAGTCATCCGCGCCGCCGTCCGCGACGGCATCCTCCAAGCCGACGAGCGGCGGGAGAAGGCAAGTACCGGACTCAATAGCGGAGAACGGGGATGAGCGCACGGGCGTGGCTCATCGCGGTCGCCGGGACAGCCATCATCGTCTTCGTACTCCCGTACGTTCTAGCGGTGTTCAGCCTGGCTCCCAATGGCACCGAGATCCTGACTCTAGTTGTGCTGCTTTGGGCCGGCAGCTGGCTCCTGGGCCGCGGGCGGACCTGCAAAAGGCGCGGCTCGTGAATCACGTCGTGCCCTGCCTCCTCAGCGGCTGGCAGGAACTGCCGTAGGCGCGTGGTCCTGCCACCCGGAGTCGGAATAGGAGGCGTCCGGTAAAGGATGCTTCAATGCTCTCCTGCTATGAGCAGGAGCCTCAGTCGGTGCGAGCATTCAGTCTCTGACGCGGTTCTCGTCGACGGCCGGCGTCTGGGGGCCGACGGCTCCGCGGATCATGCTCATCAGCGAGCCGATCAGACCGGGAAGCGCGTCATCCTCAACCTGCTGGGACATGAGCCAGACATCCATCGCCTCGCCCATGCCCATCGCGACCGCGATCAGCAGGGTGGGTGGCACATCGTCGCGCACCGCGCCCACGCTCTGCCCGGTGGCGAGCACCTGCACGATCCATGGGAGGGATGTCTGCTCCAGCTCCTCCTGTGCGCTCTGGGACTCGGGGCTCTTCGCCGCGGCAGCCCAGCCCCTCAGCAGGGCGGCCAACTGCGGGGACGCAACGAGCGCTCTCATCAGCCGGAGGTAGTAGTCGCCCAGCACTGACCAGAACGCGGCGGCATCGCTCACTCCCAAGTCTGGGAGTGGCCCGACCTGCTCGAACAGTTCGGCCAGTCCAAGCTGGGCGACGTAGGCGTAGAGATCCTCCTTGCGATCAAAGTAGTAGTACATCGATCCCTTGGAGATCCCCGCGGCCTCGATTATCCGATTGAGGGAGGCGTTGTGGAATCCGTGGGTCGCGAACTCGACAAGAGCCGCCTGCACGATCGCCTGTTGCTGATGGGCAGCCAGCTTCTTGAATCGAGGTCGAACCATTCGGTCAACGCCCCGTGTTCAGTTCCGGGAACGACGGAAGTTCCACGCGGTCGTGGAAGCTCCTGCCCATCACCAGATCGGCAACCTTGGGCAGCCCCATCATTCTCATCACCGCGTTTCGTACGAATAGCTGCCGCCTGTTCTTGGGGGCGAAGGCCAGACCGAGGCCTCGAGCGGCATCCTGTTTGGAGCGTAGCAGCGACTCCAGTCGCTCCTGGTAACGGGCGAACGCCAGGCGGTGTCCGTCGCCCGTTCTTGCGGGCGTCGTTGCGAGTTCGGCCGCTAGCGTATACGCCTCCACCATGGCCAGCGCCGAGCCCTGACCGGCCAGGAACGACGGGCACGCCCCTGCGTCGCCGACCAGGGCGACGCGCCCGGTCGACCATGACGGCATCTGGATCTGGCTCACCGAGTCGAAGTAGAAGTTCTTTGACGATGACATCAGCGCCAGCATGGTGGGAACCTCCCACCCTGCGTCGGTGAGCTTCGCCCGAAGCAGGGCCTCTTGTGCCGCGCGATCGAGCGGCACGTCTCCCTCGTATCGAAGACTGAACAGCAGCAGCGTGGTGTCGTCGCGGAACGAGAGTCGCAGAGCCTGGAAGCCGATGTCGGCATACATCATGGCGACCAACTCGTCGCGTTTCGGATACCGTTCCACTTCGAACGCAGCGACCACCATGCCCAGATACGTCTCGAACTGCTCTTGCGGACCGAATGCGAGTTTCCGGACCCGGGAGTGCAGTCCATCGGCGCCGATGACCAGGTCAAAGTCACGGATGCTCCCGCCCTCGAACGTGACCCGAACGCGCTCCCCATCGTCGTCGAGGTGTTGCACCGTGTCTCCGAGCAGCAGTTCGGCCGCCCCGCCGAGGGCATCGTAGATCACCGCAGAGAGGTCCGAGCGGGCAATGGTGAGATAGCGGTCGTTAGATTCAATGATGACCGCGGGGTTGAATGACGCCACCTTGCGGCCATCCCGATTGATCACCCTCGCCTCGGTGAAGACGTAGCCACGCCCACGCAGTTCGGGAACGATGCCCATCCGCTCTGCCACATCGAACCCGGCGCCCCAGAAGTCGATCAAGTAGCCGCCGCTGCGCAACACGGGGGCGTGTTCCACGATCGTGACCTCGTGTCCCCCCTTGATCAGCCAAAACGCCGCTGTCGGGCCAGCGATACCGGCCCCTACCACCAAGATCTTCACGATGCACCCTCTTCACGTCCGGGGTAGACCATCAGTCTATACTGCCGGTCGAGTTTCTCAACGGGCTCAGCGGCCTAACAGATCATCAAATCCCTCACACAAGGATGACGACCTGTGGAACGTCATCCAGAGTGTCGAGGCGGGCGCCTGTCGGTGCTAACGAGCTGAGGGGACCAAGGCAAGCCCCGGACCGGTGGCGTCTATCCTTCGATGCCTTCGGGCGCATGCTCGGGAACGAGCGCCAAGGCGAGGTCGGGGTCGATGACTGACGCTAGAAAACGCAGTAGGAAACGTTTCCCCGTGCCTCGGTATGCGACAGTCTCTCCGTCGACGGCGGCGAAGGTGACGACATTGCTCGAGTCTCTCCCGCTGTGAATTTGCACCGTGTGGCTTCCGGGCGAGATCGAGATTTCAATCGACTGGCTCATGGCGACAGCCCCGACGTCTTGTCCGTCGAGAACGATGTCGCATCGGTGGCGCCGGACCTCAGCGCCGCCCGCAAGTCGGTGGTTCAACGGGCGCCCCAGCGTCCGGTAGGCGATCCCCAACCGGGCGGCCAGGAGAGGCGCAGGTCTGATCCACAGGCCGCGGTTGGAGAACTCAAGTTTTAGGGGCAGCGCCTATCCGCATCGCAGGAGCGGGCATGTCG
>JBDTQQ010000406.1:0-3295 GCA_039932075.1 Pseudarthrobacter sp.
TCACTAACATCTCGTAGAGCGAGGCAGCTTGCTCAGCGGCAATCTGTTCCGCCGTGGGCGGGTCGTCCCGGAGGTGCCGTTCGGTCAGGCGGACGCAGCCGATGTCCACGGATTTGGCGGCCGTGACACCGGTTGCCGTGCCGAGGACGAATTCAGTGCTGCCGCCGCCGAGGTCAACCACCAGGACCTGATCCCCGTGGTGGATGGGCAGGACGCTGCTGGCGCCGGCGAAGGACAGGGCCGCCTCTTCGTCCCCCGAGATGACCTCGGGTTCAACACCGAGCAGGTCCCGGACTCCGTCCACAAAAACGTGCCGGTTGCGGGCGTCCCGGCTGGCTGACGTGGCCACAAACCGCACCGATTCCGCGCCGTGTTGGCGGATCAGTGCGGCGTAATCCGCGGTGGCTGCAAAGGTGCGCTCCAGCGCGTCGGGAGCAAGTTCGCCGGTGGCATCCACACCCTGGCCGAGGCGGACCACACGCATTTCCCGGACCACGTCCGTGAGCCTGGCGGTACCGTTACTGCGGTCCACGTCCGCGATCAGCAGGCGGATGGAGTTGGTTCCGCAGTCGATGGCAGCGACGCGGGTCACGGCGCGGCTTCCGGGCTACCCGCGGATTTTCGGACCGGGGCAGGCCGGCCAACGATCTCCGGCAGGCCCTGGGGTCCATGGCGGCTTAGGTCCCGCGACGGGGCTTCCCCGGCAGTGTCCCAGGCGCCGACGCAGTAGCAGCGGTCCGCGGTCCACCATTCGCTGATGCCGGCAATGGCTTCGTCGCCCAACGGGTTCACGCCGGGCCCGGCAGCCAAAGAGTGCCCTACCAGCACGTGCAGGCATTTGACGCGGGTGGGCATGCCGCCGGCGGAGATGCCGTCAATTTCCGGGACGGCGCCGATGCCCGCCCGTTCGCCGATGCCGGCCCGGGCGGCAAGGTAGTCCTCGTGGGCGGCACGGTAGGCGGCCGCAAGTCGCTCGTCTGCGGCGAGCCGCTCATTCATCTCGTTCATCAGGCCGGAAGCTTCGAGCCGGGAGACTGCCGAGGTGATGACGGGGTGTGTCAGGTAGAAGGTGGTGGGAAATGGTGTGCCGCTCCCCAGGCGCGGCGCCGTGGCGGCCACCAAGGGATTGCCGCACACGCAACGGGCCGGGATTTCGACGACGTCGCGTACCGGCCGTCCCAGTTGCCTGCTGAGTACTTCAAGATCATGTGCTGATGGCTGGCGGGATTTCTCCGGCTCAGGTGCCGTGTGTGCTTCCACTGGCGCGGCCATCCTTCCTCTGGTGGTTCAGTCTGTGGCCGCGCGCCTGACGGACTCCCACAGGGAATCCACCCACGGCAGATCGGCGGGGTCTTGCGCTGCTGCGGCGTTCTGGCTACTGCTTGATCCTGCGGGCAAGTCACTGCCAAAGACCCAGTAGCCGGTTTCGCCCGGCATAACCATGTTAATGCGGTCGCGGGCCTGCTGTTTCACGTAGTTGGGATCCTGCCACCGCGAGATCTGCTGGCGCAGCCTGTCCCCCTCGGCCTGGCGGGCTGAGATATCGTCGCTCAGGGCGGTAAGTTCGGCCCGTTTGTCGAAGAAAATCTTGACCGTGGGCGCGAGCATAATGGTGATGGCAATCATCACGACAGCCAGTGCCAGCATGCGCCCGGAAAAGGCTTTGGCCGGTACAGGCTGGGTTTCCTCCGGTGTCTCGCCGTTCGGCCTTCCGCCCGCAGCGGACCCGCCGTTCCCCCGCACTTTCGTGCCTGTGGCGCCTTTTGTAGGAGTGCCCTTGGTGGAGGAGGTGGCTTTACCGGGGGCTGCTGCTTTGGCAGCGGCGCCCTTCGGCTGGCTGGCTTTGCCTTGGGCGCTGCCGTCCTTTGTCCCGCCAAAATGGGCGCGGATGACATCGGCGGTGTCGGCGGCTTCCTGGGGACGATCCGTTGCGCCGCGATGCGTGGAAGCGGCCTTGGGAACTTTGGGACGGCGGGTAGCCATGACACTCCTGAAACGTGCGGCCTGCCTCGGCCCGCAACTCTGCGCTGGTACAAATACCCTGCCGGTCCTGCAGCAGGCCGAAACAAAAACCGGTGGCTATGGTCTTTCAACCATAGCCACCGGTCAGTGGTTTACGGGGCTACTAGCCTTTGAAACGCGGGAACGCGCTGCGGCCGGCGTAGCGTGCGGCGTCGTCGAGTTCTTCTTCGATGCGCAGCAGCTGGTTGTACTTGGCAACGCGCTCGGAGCGGGCCGGGGCGCCGGTCTTGATCTGTCCCGCGTTGGTGGCAACGGAGATGTCAGCAATCGTGGTGTCCTCGGTTTCGCCGGAACGGTGCGAGGTGATGGTGGTGTAACCGGCGCGCTGTGCCAGCGATACGGCGTCCAGCGTCTCGGTCAGCGAACCGATCTGGTTGACCTTCACCAGCAGCGAGTTGGCGGTCTTGGTGTCAATGCCGCGCTGCAGGATGGCCGGGTTGGTAACGAAGAGGTCATCGCCCACGATCTGGACCTTGTCGCCGATGGCGTCGGTGAGGGTCTTCCAGCCTTCCCAGTCGTTTTCGTCCAGCGGGTCCTCGATGGACACCAGCGGGTAGTCGGCAACGAGCTCGGCGTAGTAGGCGCTCATCTCGGTGGCGGACAGGGCCTTCCCTTCGAACTGGTAGGCGCCGTCCTTGAAGAACTCGGACGAGGCGACGTCCAGGGCCAGGGCGATGTCCTTGCCCGGGGTGTAGCCGGCGTTCTTGATGGCTTCCTGGATGAGGTCCAGCGCGGCGCGGTTGGACGGCAGGTTCGGCGCGAAGCCGCCCTCGTCGCCCAGGCCGGTGGAAAGGCCCTTGGCCTGCAGGACGGACTTGAGGTTGTGGTAGACCTCAACGCCCCAGCGCAGGCCCTCGGAGAAGGTCTCCGCGCCGATCGGGACAATCATGAATTCCTGGATGTCGACGTCGGAATCCGCGTGGGAGCCGCCGTTGAGGATGTTCATCAGCGGAACGGGAAGGACGTGCGCGTTCGGGCCGCCGAGGTACTTGTACAGCGGCAGGTCCGCGGAAGCGGCTGCAGCGTTGGCCACGGCCAGGGAAACACCCAGGATGGCGTTGGCGCCGAGCTTGCTTTTGTTGGGGGTGCCATCCAGGTCCAGCATGGCCTGGTCGATGCTGCGCTGGTCCGTGGCGTCGAAGCCGATCAGGGCCGGAGCAATCTGATCGATGACAGCGTCAACGGCCTTCTGGACACCCTTGCCGAGGTAACGGCCCTTGTCGCCGTCACGCAGCTCAACGGCCTCATGCTCGCCGGTGGAGGCACCGGAGGG
>JBDTQQ010000407.1:0-3286 GCA_039932075.1 Pseudarthrobacter sp.
ACCGTGCGGCCTGGGCCGTTTCCAGCGCCTGCCATAGCTGACTGTCACTGGCCTCCGGGTCGGCGATCCGCAGATTATGGGCGATGGTCCCCGTGAACAGATACGACCGCTGCGGGACGACAGCCATGGCCCGGCGGAGGACGTCCAACGGGACTGTACGGATGTTCCGGCCGGCGATGGTGATGCTTCCGGCGGTGGCATCAAGGAACCGGGGCAGCAGGCCGAGCAGAGTGGATTTGCCGCTGCCGGTTGAGCCGATAACGGCAACGGTGGTGCCGGGACTTGCCGTAAAGCTGATGTTTTGGAGCACCGGACTTTCAGCACCGGGATAGGCGAAGCGGACATTCGTGAAGGTGATGCTGCCCCTGCCGAAGGCTCCCCCGCCGCCCACCGCGCCGTTGGCGTCCCCGTTCGGCCCTAGGTTCCCGGCGTCACTGACCGACGGTTGGGTGTTGAGCACCGCGTTGAGCCGCTCTGTGCATGCCGCGGCACGCGGGGCGGTGGTCAGAACGTACATGGCCATCATGATGGCCAGGAGAATCTGCATGATGTATGCAATGAAGGCTGTGAGGGCCCCAATGTTCATCTCTCCGGAATACACTCGGTGGCCGCCGAACAACACCACAGCCACCGATGACAGGTTCACCACGATCATAATCAGCGGAAGCATTGCCGCAATGACCAGTGCCGACTGCAGGTTGTTTCCCGTCAGCTTCGTATTTGCCCGCGCAAAACGGCGCTCTTCATGTCCCTGCCTGACAAAGGAACGGATGACGTTGGCACCGATAATCTGCTCGCGCAGGATCTGCCCCGTAGCGTCCAGCAATTCCTGGCCGTCGCGGTAGAGAGGCACCAGGCGCCGGACGATCAGGTACATGATGAGCAGGAGCACCGGCATGATGACGATGACAATGCTCGAAAGCACGACGTCCTGCTGCCACGCAAGGTACACCCCGCCCACGGCCATGACCGGCGCCGCCACCAGCATGGTAAACACCAAGACCGCGAACGACTGGATCTGCTGCGTGTCGTTGGTTGCCCTGGTGACAAGGCTTTGGGTGCCAAACGCCGCCACCTCCTGGGACGAAAGCGACTGGATCTTTGTGAAGACCTCAGCCCTCAACTGTTGGCCGAGTGTCATGGCCACCACAGCGGCGAGATAGCCGGCGGCCACGGCCGCCGCCGCCTGGACGGCCGCCACCAAGGCCATCCAGGTGCCCAGCCGAAAAATTTCGGGGGTGTTCCCGGCCACAATGCCGTCGTCGATGATGGCGGCGTTGATCGTGGGCAGGAGCAGAATGCCGGCGGTCTGCAACAGCTGCAGGGCGATGATGGCGGCAACCCGCCCCTTGTGGGCCGCCAGTAACCTCATCAACAGGGCGAAAAGCACTGCACCTCCTGAATTGGTTGGGAGGCTGGATTGGTTGGGAGGCCGACGAAGGTTGCGGCTTATGGCCGGCCCCCGATAAGCCCCTTTATCATCGTCACCTGGCGTTTGAATTCCCATGCGGTCACATAACTATACGGACCTTGTAAATAACATCAATCGAATGGAGTTTAGGCGGTAAGTTGCTTTTGCGCTACGGCAAAGGTCCGCCGGAAGGGAAAAACCGTGCCGTGGGGGGTCCCAGGGTAAGCAACCCGCAGCGCCGCTGCATATTCAGCTTCAAAAGTCCGTCCGTCTTCATCCGACAGGACCGCCAGCACGGGCCGCAATGCCGTGCCACGCACCCACTCAAGCACCGGGTCCGCGCCAGGAAGGACTTGCTGGTAGGTGGTTTCCCACGCGTCTGCAGTGCAACCCGCGTCCAGCATGATGCGGAGGTAGTCGGCAGGCTCCCCCACCGATTCCCCACCGCGGAGTACGTCCTTCAACAGTGGCGACCACCGTGCCGTACCGGCCAGCTCCCGCATCAGCGTATGGGACGGCGCGTTGAAATTGCCCGGTACCTGCATGCCAAACCACGTTCCGGGCCGGAGCGCCGCAAGCCAGCGGGTCAGCATCTCCTGGTGCCCGGGCACCCACTGCAGAGCAGCATTGGTGACCACCACATCGGTTTCGGCGGCGGGCATCCACTCGGCCATATCGGCCAGCCCGAAACTCAGGCCGGAATGGCCCTCGGCCTGCACGGCAGCCTTCGCCAGCATCTCGGCGGACGAATCGAGCCCTACCACCTTCGCCTCCGGCCACCGCTGGGCGAGGGTGGCTGTCAGGTTCCCGGGCCCGCAACCCAGGTCCACCACCTCTCGGGGCTGCTCCGCATGGATCCTTCCCGTGAGGTCAAAAAACGGCCGGTCGCGGTAGTCGCCGAACTGGACGTACTTCAGGGGGTCCCACTTCACAGTTGTCCTCCACGCTTCGGTGCTGTCTGGCAGTACCGCGAGCCTAGCCCCGTCGGGCCCGGATATCGGGCACCCGAGGGGCACTAAGCTGGAAATCAATGAAACTCGTTGACCAGCTGCCTGTCCTGTCCGCCTCGAACCGCCCGGCCGCAGGCATCGATCCGGACGCGCTCTACAGCCGGTTCCTTGAGTGGACCGAGAGCCGCGGCCTGGAGCTGTATGCGGCCCAGGACGAGGCCATCATGGAGCTGGCCACGGGCGCCAACGTCATTCTCGCTACGCCCACGGGGTCGGGTAAATCGCTGGTTGCCATCGCGGCGCATTTCCAGGCCATGGCAAGGGGGCAGCGCAGCTATTACACGGCCCCTATCAAGGCCTTGGTTTCCGAGAAGTTCTTTGCCCTGTGCGACATCTTCGGCGCGGAAAACGTCGGCATGATTACCGGTGATTCAGGCGTCAACCAGGACGCGCCCATCATCTGCTGCACAGCAGAAATCCTCGCGAACATCGCGCTGCGCGAAGGCGAGGGCGCGGACCTCGGCTCGGTGGTCATGGATGAATTCCATTTCTACTCCGACCCGCAGCGCGGCTGGGCTTGGCAGGTACCGCTCCTGGAGCTTCCCCAGGCCCAGTTCCTCCTGATGTCCGCAACACTGGGCGACGTCAGCCGGTTCGAAGACGGAATCACCGAACTCACCGGCCGCCCCACCACCACCGTCAGCTCGGCCGAGCGCCCCATCCCGCTGCATTACTACTACCACGAGACACCGGTCCACGAGACTCTGGAGGAGCTGCTCTCCACCCGGCAGGTGCCCGTCTATGTGGTGCATTTCAGCCAGATCGAGGCCATAGACCGAGCCCAGACCCTGATGAGCATCAACGTCTGCACGCGCGAGGAAAAGGACAAGATCGCGGAGCTGATCGCGAATTTCCGGTTTGCCGC
>JBDTQQ010000408.1:0-3276 GCA_039932075.1 Pseudarthrobacter sp.
GGGACGCGCCTACGTCGAATTCGCGGCCGGCGAGAAACGCGCCTGGCTGCAGGAGCAGGGCATCAAATTCACCCCGCTGGTGGGCTGGGCTGAACGGGGCGACGGCCGGGCTGGCGGCCATGGCAACTCTGTTCCCCGCTTCCACGTCCCGTGGGGAACCGGCACCGGAATCTCCGAACCGTTCGCGGACAAGGCCAGGGCGGCCGCCGCGGCGCGCCAGGTCCGGTTCTACTTTCGCCACCAGGCGGACGGGTTGACGTTCGACGGCGGGACCGTCACCGGGGTGCGCGGCACCGTCCTGGCACCTGACTCCTCGCCCCGGGGTGTGGCCTCAAACCGGGACAAAATCGGCGAATTCGAGCTGCACGCCCAGGCGGTGGTGATTGCCACCGGCGGGATCGGCGGTAACCATGACCAGGTGCGCAAGTGGTGGCCGCAGCGCCTGGGTACCCCTCCGAGGAAGATGATCACCGGAGTCCCCCAGCACGTCGACGGGCGGATGCTGGGCATCGCCGATGAGGCCGGCGTCCGGCTGGTCAACCGCGACCGGATGTGGCACTACACCGAAGGAATCCAGAACTGGAATCCCATCTGGCAGGACCACGCCATCCGGATCCTGCCCGGGCCGTCGTCCCTGTGGTTCGACGCCCTGGGCCGCCGGCTCCCCGCGCCCGGGCTGCCCGGCTACGACACCCTAGGCACCCTGAAACTGCTGCGCACCACCCCGGACATCCAGCAGCACAGCCACTCCTGGTTCATCCTCACCCAGAAGATCATCGAAAAAGAGTTCGCTCTCTCCGGCTCCGAGCAGAACCCTGACATCACCAACCGGGACCTCAAGCTGTTGCTCCGGTCCCGGCTGGGCCACGGCGCCGCTGCCCCGATCGAGGCATTCAAGGCGCACGGAGCCGATTTCATCGTCGCCGACAACCTGGCGGATCTGGTGAACAGGATGAACCGTCTCACCGGGGAGGCGCTGTTGGACGAAGGACGGATCCGGCAACAGATCCTGGAACGCGACGCCGACATCCAGAACCCCTACTCCAAGGACGTACAGGTCATGGGGATCCACAACAGCCGCCGCTTCCTGGGCGACAGGCTGTTCCGCACAGTAAAGCCGCACCGGATCCTGGACCCGGCGGCCGGCCCGCTGATCGCCGTCCGACTTCATGTTGTCACCCGTAAAACCCTGGGCGGCATCCAGACAGACCTCACCGGGCAGGCGTTCGCGCAGGACGGCACCCGGGTTCCCGGCCTGTACGCTGCCGGCGAGGCTGCAGGCTTCGGCGGCGGAGGCGCCCACGGCTACAACGCGCTGGAAGGAACGTTCCTCGGCGGTTGCCTCTTCACCGGCCGGACGGTGGGCCGCACCCTGGCGGCCCGGCTCTAACCTTTACCTTGGAGGTTGAGCCCCTTCGCGTAGGCGGCCTGCCCCACGTGCTGGAGGCAGTCGGCGATGGTGCTGACCAGCCGCACGCCAACGGTCACGGGCGGGTCCCAGCGCTTGTCAACAACCCGGTCCAGGTCGTCGTCGGTAAGGGTCTCCAGGAACCCCACCGTCTGCCGGTGGACGGCGTCGTAGTACTCCAGCAGCAGTTCAGGTGCCGCCTGCACGGTGTCGACCTGGTGGCTGGTGTGGCCGTAGCCGGTATCGCGCTCTGTCAGGGGCAGTCCGAAACGGCCGGCAAAGTCCTGCGACGTCCACACCTGGTCCAAGCCCGCGGCAGGGGCGACTTGTGCGTCCTCCACCCGGCCGAGGTGCCAGATCAGCCACGCGATCGAGTTCCCGGTTCCCGCCGGACGCCGGACCAAAGCCACGTCGTCGAGCCCCTCAAGGGTGGCCTCCACGGTCTCCCGGATCCGGCCAAAGGCATCGAGCAGCAGTTCATTGGATTTCATCAGGTCCCCTCAGCGTGCATTGTGGGACCCATGCTAAACCGGTCTGCGGCGGAGAGCACCACCTTCCGTTAACCTCCGCTCCAACTGCCGGAACCTGCGCGCCATCTCCCTTCCCTAACGTTGATGGTTCACCGGCCGACCGCCGGAACACATAACCCGGATCCCGTAAACCTGGAGGAACATCCATGCGAACAGTCCTGACCGCAGCGGCAGCCGCCGCCTTCATCGCCGTCATGGCGAGCCCCGCCGTCGCCGCCCCGAGTGCCCGTGCCACAGGCACCAATGCCGCTTCGCCGTCGTCGAACGCGGCAGGCGCCGCCACCTCCGACCTGAAGGTGAACGAGCGCAACGGCTCCTTCGACCTGCAGAGCCACCGCGGCGGCCGCGGCGAATGGACCGAAGAGTCCTTGGCGGCGTTCTCGAACTCACTGGCGCTGGGCGTGACCACCCTGGAGCTGGACACGCACCTGACCGAGGACGGCAAAATAATCGTCTGGCATGACGACACCATCCAGGCCAACAAATGCATCGACACTGCACCCGCCACCCCGGGCGACGCCAAGTTCCCGTACGTGGGCAGCCGGGTGGCCGAGCTGTCGCTGGCCCAGATCAAGACGCTGAACTGCGGCTTCGTGCAGCTGCCCGGCTACCCGGAACAGGACGTCATCGAAGGCAACCGCATCGCCGAGCTCAAGGACGTCTGCCAGCTGGCCCACGAGCGCAAGGCCGCGAAGGTCCGCTTCAACGTGGAGACCAAGGTGGAGGACGGCCTGGCCGGCGGCGAGGGCATGGTGGCACTGACGAAGGCCGTGGTGGCCGAAGTACAGGCTTCCGGAGCCGCTGACCGCACCACCATCCAGTCCTTCGACTGGTCATCACTGAACCTCACCAAGGAGCTCGCCCCCGAGCTACCCCTGGTTGCGCTCTCCAGCGGTGACGCGTGGATGGGTGTGGGCCAGCCCGGCGCCAGCCCCAACCTGGGCGGCATCGACATCGACGACTACGCGGGCTCCCTCCCTAAGGCGGCAGCTGCCCAAGGGTACGACGCCGTCTCCCCCACGTTCCGCTCCGTCACCCCCGAGATGATCGCCGAAGCCCACGAACTGGGCCTGCCCGTCATCCCGTGGACCGTGAACACCACCGCGGACATGGAGCGCCTGATGGACCTCGGCGTGGACGGCATCATCACTGACTACCCCACCCGCATGCGCACCCTCATGGAGGAACGCGGCCTCAAGCTGCCCAAGGCCTACGCGCTGAACTCATAAGCCCCTGCTGCGGGGTCTCAGCGGCATCGACCGTTTATCAAGTCGAGGTACGCTCCGCACAGTTCCCCCATTAACGACTGCGCCGCCGTCGTCAGGGGTTTACTTGTCC
>JBDTQQ010000409.1:0-3269 GCA_039932075.1 Pseudarthrobacter sp.
GCGGGCGAACATCTGCGCCGCCGCACGCGCTGAGGGTGTGCCGGCGTCCGGATCAGCACCGGCCTCCAGCAGGGCTCTGGCAACGTCCGTGTAGCCCTTGAAGGCGGCGCCGGCCAGCGGCGTCTGGCCGCGGTCGTTTGCCTTGTCAGCTTCGACCCCGTGCTGGAGGATCAGCTGCACCGTCTCGGTGTGGCCATGGTAGGCAGCGAGCATCAGGAGTGAGTCCCCGGCGGCGTTGGTCATGGAAGCCGGGGCGCCGGCGTCCAGGTACGCGCGCAGCATCGCCGTGTCCCCATCCCGGGCGCCCTGGAAGAGCTTCTCTGCCAACGCGACGGTTTCCTCGTCAGGCGCTCGAGAGCCGGGCGCCGTGGACGGTGCTGTGCCGGGCGGAGTTGGGCCCGGCACGGAGTTTTCGGTCATCAGCGAGTCCCCCTGAGGAATCCTGTCTGGCGCCCGACTACCTGGCCGGCGTCGGGGGCAACAATCACTTCCTGGGCAGCGGTGTAAGGTTCCTCGCCGTCCAGCACGGTCAGTATTTCATCCGGCGACACGGAACGCTTGATGACCGCCAGGGCAACCGGACCCATCTCGTAGTGCTGCGCCACGGAGGTCACTGTGCCTACCTTCCGCTCGCCGAGCAGGACCTGGCTGCCCGGCGCAGGCATGGTGTGCTGGGACCCGTCCAGCTGCAGGAACACCAGGCGCCGCGGCGGGTGGCCCAGGTTGTGCACCCGCGCGATGGTCTCCTGGCCCTTGTAGCAGCCCTTGGCCAGGTGTACGGCGGTGCGGAGGAGGTCCAGTTCGTGCGGAATGGTTTTGTCGTCAGTTTCAGCGCCCAGACGGGGACGCCAGGCGGCGATGCGGAGGGCTTCGGCGGCCAGCATCCCGGCCAGCGGGCGGTCCCCCACCGTCTGCTCCAGTTCGGCGGCCGGCACCAGGTATTCGATCCACGGCCGTTCCAGGCCGGGGTGTCCTTCTTCGGGAACCACCGAATACGAGTAACCGCCGGCACCCACGTGCGGCCACGGATCGCGCCAGGCGAGCAGCCCGGACCAGTCCGCTACCTCCTTGGTGGACCCGAGCACTGCCCAGTCGGCGGAGACGTCGCTGATTTCCACCCGGAGCATGAACTTCATCTTGTTCAGCCACTCAGCCAGCGGTGCAGCCTCGGCGGTCTCAACGATCAGCCAGGTGGTCCCGCCGTCGTCCACTACCCGGGCGTCAAACTCGATCCGGCCCTGGATGCTCAGCAGGAGCAGTTCGCTGGATTCCCGCGGCTGCAGGCCCGTGACCTGTTGTGAGGACAGCGTGTTCAGCCACGTCAGCCGGTCCGGGCCGCTGACGGTCACCACGCCGCGGTGGGAAAGGTCGACGACGGCGGTTCCGGCTGCGAGCGCGCGCTGCTCGCGCAGCGGCTCACCGTAGTGGGCTGCGACGCCGGCGTCCGCGCCGGCGGCCTCTACGGCGCCAGGGCGCGACAGGAGTGGGCTGGGGGTAGTCATACTGGGGGCAACGTCCTTGGGTCAGTGGGTATTCCGGCCGGGCTAGCGGTACTCCGGGTTTTCGAAATCGAAGCGTGTACCGGCTTTCCATTCTTCGGGAAGGTTGCCGTAGGCGGGAATCCCGCCGGCGTCCTTGAGCATCCGCGCAAGGTGCAGCAGGTTCCAGGTCATGAAGGTGGTATTGCGGTTCGTGAAGTCGGACTCGGGGCCGCCGGAACCCTCGTCCAGGTAGCTCGGTCCGGGACCCACGGGGCCGATCCAGCCGGCGTCCGCCTGGGGCGGGATGGTGAAGCCGATGTGCTGCAGGCTGTAGAGGACGTTCATGGAGCAGTGCTTGATGCCGTCTTCGTTCCCGGTGATGAGGCAGCCGCCAACCTTGGGGTAGAACGCCCACTGGCCTTTGCTGTTGAGTTGGCCCGAGTGTGCATAGAGGCGCTCAATGAGTTTCTTGGTCTGCGAGGAGTTATCGCCAAGCCAGATGGGACCGGCCACCACCACAATGTCTGCTTCTTCAACAGCCGGGTACAGGGCCGGCCACTCATCGGTTGCCCAGCCGTGCTCGGTCATGTCCGGATACACGCCGCTGGCAATGTCGTGATCCACCGTCCTGATCACCCGGGTACTGATGCCCTGCTTTTCCATGATGAGGCGGCTGACCTCAATGAGGCCCTCGGTGTTGCTGGTTTCCGGGGACCTCTTCAGCGTCCCGTTGAAGAACAGTGCCTTCAGGTCGCTGTAGTCGGTGGCGTTCTGCGGTGCAGCCATGATGCTCCCTGCTTCACTGGCACGGGTTGACCCGCACGGACAAGGCTGTGGAAGCCAAGTCTACTGATGATCAGCGAAACAGGGGCCGCGTCAGGAGACTTTCTTCAGGAACGCGGACGCGTGCGCTTCAAGGCCGCTGCCGGGCTTCGCGGACCCACCCGCGGCGACGTCCCAGCGCCAGAGCAGGTTGCCGTCCACGAGGCCGAAGATCCGGGTGGCGGCGCTGTAGTCCTTCGAATGGCTTCCGCGCATCACCATATCGGTGGTGAGCTGGATCTGCGGGCCCTTGATCTGCCCGTAGTAGAGCTCCGAGATGCCGCCCGGATGAGCGATGGACACAGAGATGTCGAAGCCGCCGTCCTTGTTCCGCAGGGCTTCGACCTCGTCGGCACTCTTAAGCGCCGGAACAATGTCGGCCGGAATCAGGCCCGGGCCGCCGTCAGCGTCCAGCTGCTTGCGCTCAAGCGCCCAGAAACCGATCTCAACCGTAAGCGGCCGAAGGCGCGTTCCGTCGTCGTCCGTCAACCAGCTCTCCGCACGGTACTGCAGGTACGGCAAACCGTTGTGTGTGAAGGAGACGTGCTGGACAAAATGTTCCGAATCCTCATCCCCGCTGCCGAGCCGGCCGCTGCCCTCCCACTCACCAATGAGCCAGGAAAGCGGAACAAGTTCCGGTGTCAGGTCGGTAGGAATCTCTATCGGCACAACAATTACCTCAGGAAATCGCTAGCTGCGGGACGGCTTTACTTCTGGCCTTTGAACAGCCGGTAAACCACAAAGCCGGCAAACCAGGCCATGGACAGGCTGGCGACGCCGAGCAGGACAAGGAAGAAGATTTCAAATGCAAGTACGGACATGATGCCATCCTAACCGTTAGTAGATGAGTAGTTTGTCTATGAAGTAGGCAAGGGAACCCACAGCGGAAACAGGTGCCAGACCCATGCTAAGGGCCGCGGCGAGATTTAGCGGAGCCCCGCGGAGTGTGACAAGCCGGCGGAAACT
>JBDTQQ010000410.1:0-3262 GCA_039932075.1 Pseudarthrobacter sp.
ACCAGCATGGAGGAACTCCTTGCCGACCCCGCAGTGGACGTCGTGGCCATCTGCAGCCCGCACCAGTTCCACGCAGCCCAGGTCATCGCGGCCTGCCGGGCCGGCAAAAAGGCTGTTCTGTGCGAAAAGCCGTTCGCGATGAACGGCGAGGAGGCTACCGCCATTTCCGCCGTCTCTGCCGAAACTGGCGTTCCGATCATCGTTGGCGCCATGCACACTTTCGATCCAGGCTGGCTTGCGGCCGAAGAAGCCTGGGGCGACCTGCCCGGGCAGGTCCACACGGTGCGGTCCTCGATCGTCCTTCCACCGAATCCGCGCTTCGAAGACTTCGCCACCGAGATCGTGGGCCGCGCGCCCATGCCGGACCGGGACACAACCGACCCGGAGGTCATCATGGCCATGCTCACCGGCGGCGTGATGGGGTTGGCCATCCACGACCTGCCCCTGGTGCGCCGTTTCACCCCGGATTTCGCGGCAGTCGAGGTCCTGCACGCGGAAATTGTCCGGCCGTTTGGCTATGTCATCTCACTACGCGCCGGAAACGTCGCCATCGAACTCCGCGCTGCGATGAACGGGACATGGGAGCCTTCCTGGGCGTTTGACGCAATCGGCGACGACGCCGCCCTGAGCATTGATTTCACGCCGTCCTACGTCCAGGCCGGCTCCGCAACAGCGCGGATCAGGACAGCCGGGAAGACCACCGTTCTGGGTCCGTACGGCCACAACGGCTATGAAGGCGAGTGGCGCAAACTCGCCGAACTGGCCTCCGGCAGCGGCACGCCGCCGTCCGCGGAGACGTTGATTCATGACCTCGAGTTCGCGCTGGCCATCGCCGAAGCGGCAGCCCACCGCATGGAAAAAGGCCGGATGCAACCAGGCCCCCTTGATTCAGCGCGGCTCAACGAAGAGCAGGAGGCCAGCGCATGAGCACACAACTGTCCGTAGCCGCGGATCCCCAAGCTGAAGCTGCCGGCGCGGTCTCCGCCGTCGTCGCGTCCCTTCCGGTCTCCTTTCGTCCGAAAGCGGACCGGCCCGACGTCGTCGCCATTGCCGGCCGTGCCGGTTGGACAGTCCAGGCCGTCGACGCGATCCGCGGAGGAGCCAAAGGCGTTGTCGTGTCCAGCCCGGTAGCTGAGGACGCCGCCACGCTGAGCGCGGCCGCCGATGCTGCGGGCGCCATTGTGGTGCTGGATCAGCGGTGGGCGGGAAATGCGGCACTGCGTGCTTCCAACGGGAATGTCCACGGCATCCTCGCCGCCGCTCTCGAAGACGCTGTGCTGCTCGACTCTGTTGCCATAGCTGTCCCGGGCACCGATCTGCTGCAGTTGCTGACGGAACAACTCGCCATCCTGGTGCAATGCGGGATTGAGGCCGGCAGCATCCGGATGGTGCAGCGAAACGGGAATGGCTACACCGTTGCAGGCTCCCTTCGCGGCGGAGCGCCGGTGGCCCTGCAGGGCATCCTGACGTCGGCGCTGGCGCCCACTGCCAGTCTGTCCATCCTGACCCCCAGTGGCCGTGCCGACGTCGTACTGCCGGACCCGGCAGCGGCGTGGCCGGCCGAAATCCGCTCAGTAACGCTTGACGGAGCCACCACCCTGCCAACGTTGTACGAATCTTCCCACCGATCCAGCTGGTGCAAGGTCCGCGACCACCTTGCCGCCGGCACTTCGGCCAACGACCTGGCGCAGTTCACCACCGTCCTGTCACTCCTCAACCAACTCAACAGCTAGGCCGCTACACCAGCAGTTCCCGCATTCCAGACCCATCATCCACTCATTGTCGAGAGGGGCCCGGGCATTCAGTCACTCCGGGCCCTGAAAGGAAACCATCGTGTCTACCAACTCCTCATCGTCCCCCCTCTCCCGGCGGGGATTCCTGGGCCTCACCGCAGCAGCGGCCTCGGTTCCCCTTCTGGCCGCCTGCGGTGGCGGCTCTGCTTCGCAGGGCGGTGGAGGCGGCGCGGGCGGAACCATCAAGTTCTGGGACATGCCGTGGGCAACCCCGGCGTATAACGATGCTGCCAAGGGCCTGGCCGAAGGGTTCTCCGGGGCCAACGGCAGCAAGGCCTCCTACCAGATCATCCAGTGGGCCAACTTCTACCAGACCTTCTCGTCGGCTATCGCGTCCAAGACCGGCCCGGCGGTGTCCACGGGCGGCGGCTTCCAGGCATTCCAGTTCGAGCAGCAGGGCCAGATCGCCTACGCGGACAAAGTGATCGACAAGCTCAAGGGCAACGGCATGTTCGACGACTTCCTGCCGGGAGTGCTGGATCCGTTCAAGTCGGACAAGGGCTACGTGGCGGTGCCGTGGCAGCTGGACATGCGCGTCTTCTGGTACCGGAAGTCGCTGTTCGAGAAGGCGAACGTTGCGCTGCCGACGGACTGGCCCTCCCTCCTGGAAGCCGGCAAGGCTCTGAAAAAGGTCGGCGCCTTCGGTTTCACCACCGGTGCAGGCGCCGGCAACAACTACGCCAACCACTCCATGATCATGATGATGGTCAACAACGGCGGCGGCGTGTTCAACAAGGACGGCGAGCTGGACCTGCTCAACGACCGCAACGTCGAGGCTATGGAGTTCGTTCTCGAACTGGTGTCCAACGGCATCGTCGACCCCGCCGCCGTCAGCTACACCACGGATAACATGTCAGCGCAGTGGAAGGACGGCAAAGCCGGCTACGGACTGTTCCAGGTCAACGTCCCGCAGCGCGTGGGCGATACGTCCGGCGACCTGCTCGTGGCGGACCCCATCACCGGCCCGCACGGGGACAAGGCAACCATCGTGTTCCCGAACAACATCATGATGTACACCAACACGGCGTCGCAGGATGCCTCCGAACAGTTCCTGGTGTACTACCTGGGCCAGCTAAAGCAGCTGTGGCAGAAGAAGCTGATGTCAGCACTGCCAGTGTTCAAGTCCATCACCGAGATCCCTGAATTTGCGGGTGATCCCAACAACGTCAAAATCGTCAAGGACTGGCAGCCCATTGCCAAGACCTTCGCTTCCCAGGGCAACACCCTTAACGCGAACCTCGCTGCCCTTGACGGCGGCCAGGCCCTGAACCAGTTCAGCCAGACCATCATCACTGGAAAATCCGATGCCAAGACCGCTCTGCAGGCTTTCCAGTCCGGCCTCGAGTCCGTCCTGAAGAAGTAGAGATGTCCAGCACCACAGCACAGTCCGGCCTGTCACGGGCCCGCCGGGGAGTAGCCCCCGGCGGGCCCGGGCCCAAGCCCCAGTCCTGATAGTCTCGCTACATGCG
>JBDTQQ010000411.1:0-3260 GCA_039932075.1 Pseudarthrobacter sp.
GCACCTGCTTTGCAAGCAGGGGGTTCGGGGTTCGAGTCCCCGTGCCTCCACCATAAGAAAGTCCCGGACAGCGGAAACGCTGTCCGGGACTTTTTCGTTGGAGCCGACAAGTAGGGTGAAACAGTGAACTTCCTTCTAGCAGCCCTTGGCGTGCTGGGCGTGGCCTCATCCGGGCCCCTGATCGCGGCCACCCTCGGCGCAACCACTGTCAGCGCCCTCGCCATCGCCTTCTGGCGCAACGCCATCGGGGCCGCCGTGATGGCCACACCTACCCTGGTCCGCGAACCCCGGCAGTTTGGCCGGATCACCGGCCCCGAATTTCGCTGGTCGCTGCTGGCCGCCGTCGCCCTTGCACTCCACTTCGCCTGCTTCATCACTTCCCTGCAGCTCACCTCCGTGGCCGCCGCCACCGCCCTCGTCTGCCTGCAGTCGGCGTGGATCGCCGTCTTCCAGCTCTTCCGGGGGACCAGGCACCGGTGGCAGGTTCTAGCCGGGCTAGGTATGGCTTTGGGCGGCGTAGTCACCATCACCGGGTTCGACATGGGTTCCTCGCCGGACGCGTTCCTGGGCGACGTCCTGGCCGTGGCTGGCGGGGCTCTGGCCGGGCTCTACACCCTTGCCGGCGGCAAGGCCCGCCAGACCATGACCACCGGCACCTACACCACTCTCTGCTACGGCATGTGCGCGGCTGTGGTGGCGGTGCTGGCTTTGTTCAGCGGCCAGCCTTTGGCAGGGTTCGACGCCGCAGGCTGGCTCGGGATCCTGGCCATCACCGTGTGTGCCCAACTGGTTGGCCACACCGCCTTCAATCACCTGCTCGCCACCATGAGCCCGCTGCTGGTTTCGATGATCATCTTGCTGGAGATCCCGGGCGCCGCGCTGCTGGCGGCGATCTTCCTCCACGAAACACTTCCTGCAGGAACTTACGCCGGCCTGGCGCTCATCCTCGCGGGCCTCGCCGTGGTGGTGATGGGACAGCGGTCAGGCCTCGGCCGCCGTCGGGGTGCGGGCTCAGGGGAAGGCACCCAGACGGGCGAACCGCCGTCGGACCGGCTCGCCGAACTCGGCACTGACTGAAGCCCCTGCACCGCAAGGGGCAAAGCGTTACTGTCCGCCGCGGCGGACAGGTTGGGCGGTGTTGACCGTATGGATCGCCCGCAGGAGCTTGGCCGGGAAATAGACCGAGAAAAACACCACCATGGGCGCCTTAAGAGCCATCTTCTTGACGTTGTGCGCTTTGTAGGTCCGGTCGAAGCGGGTCACGTAGTACCGGTAGTCGCGAGGTGAGTCTTCCAGCCGGCGGGCGGACATGCCGGAGACCATCTGGGGCCAGTACTGTACCTTGAGGTCGTGATCGGCGAGGTGCAGGGAGAGGTCGATGTCCTCATGCATCTCGTCCTTCTCGTCACGGCAGGTTTCGTCCCGGATGGTGGCCCAGGCCGTGGCGCGCAGGGCCATGTTGGAACCGAAGAGGAAGTGGTACTGATGCTTGGCCAGCTTGAGCATCATCTGGCGCATCTTGTCATCAGCCTTGAGGCCGAAGCGGCGCATTGGCATGTCGTAATAGACCACCGGGCCGGTTGCTGCCTGCACTGACGTGTCCTGGAACGCTTTCCGGACCTGCTCCACCCAGTCGGGTTCCACCACGGAATCGGCGTCAATGCGGCCCAGGATGTCGCCGCTGGCGTGGTTCAGGCCGAAATTCCGGGTGGGAATCAGGCCCTGGTCCTGGTCCTGGCTGAGAAGGATGATGGGGCTTTCCGGATATTCCAGCTGCATTTGCGCCACAATGGCGGCGGTGCGGTCTGTGGAGAGGTTGTCCACCACGATGATTTCGTGGGCCGGCACCGACTGGTAGACGGCAGCGATGAGGCACTGCCGGATGACACTTTCCTCGTTGTAAGCCGGGATGACAATGGACACGCGGGGCAGCTCTGCTGCGTCGTTCAAGGTATCCCCAGAAGATTGATCGGCTGACATCAGTCCAAATTTAGCACCGATCGGGGTTCGTCCCACCGGTAACCGGGCAGAGACCGGACAAACTCTGGGAAAACACTGAAGGGGCCCCGCTTTTGCGGAACCCCTTCAATGGACGGCGTTGCGGCGCCGGACTAATCAGATGGTGTTCTTGTCGGCGGAACCGTTCATGTTGGACGCGATGTTTTTCATTGCCGTCTTGGCGTCCGTGGAAGCGCTGGCCGCGGCGTCATCCGACTCGTCGGCGAGGTGCTTGGCCTTGTCGCCGTCCTCGTCAGCGGCAACCTGGGCATCCCCGGCAACGTCCTCCGCCTTCTCAGCAGCAACCCCCGCGGCTGAGGTGGTGGCGGCTGCGGCCTTGCTGGCGGCGTCCTCTGCAGTGTCCTTTGCGTCGTTCACGGTGGTGGCAGGAACCGGAGCAGGAGTGGGCGTGACCGGTGACGGCGTTTTCCACGGATCTTCCACCGGCTTTGATGCCTTCCAGGCCGCAACACCGGCTGCCACGGCGGCGGCGATGACGCCGAACACCAGCCAGCCGCGCTTCTTGGGCTTCTGGGGCTCGGCGATCTGCACACCTACTGCCTTGCCGGCCTGATGCGCGGCGGCCCGAAGCTGGGTGCCGGCCGTCTGTGCTTGCTCCTGGAGGGTGTGCACCACTCCGGAGTCGGTGAGTCGCTTGGCTACTGCGTCCACGTGGGTGGGAGCACTTTCCAGTGTGCGGTGTACAGCCTCGGAAGCGTGGCCGATCTGATCCGACAGGCGCGGCAAGTAGTCCACCACTACGCGGTCCCGGGCATTAAGGATGGCGGGAGTGGCACGATCTACGGCCTCATGCAGGCGCGGGGTGGTGACCTCGACGGCGTCGTGGATTTTCGGGGCGAGGTGCGCGAGACCGTCCTGGATGCGCGGTGTCACAGTTGCGACGCCGTCGGCCAGATTGTGGGCTGCGGTCTTCAGACCTTCCTGGATCTTAGGGGAAGCGGTATCCAGGCTGTGCTGCAGGCGCGGAACGGCCCAGTCCACTGCTGCTTCCACGCGGGGAGATGCCCAGTCCTTCGCATACTCGACTGCGTTGTTGACTGACTGCTCAAGGTCACGGGCAATACGATCCGATTTCTTCACAACTACCTCCCGATTAATGTGACGGTTCTGTTGTTAGCCTACGTGGATTGACCTGCACGGGCTATTCTTCCAGCGGATTCTGAGCTGATTTCACCCAGCGCGGAACTGGCGGCCCGGCCGCTTTCCGCGTTGACCTGCCGTGAAAGAATGAGGCCATGACT
>JBDTQQ010000412.1:0-3235 GCA_039932075.1 Pseudarthrobacter sp.
ATTTTAGCGGTGCGCGATGCCGTCAGTCGCGGTTTCGCCGAAGCACTGCTGCTTGATGCAGACGACCATCTGGCTGAAGGATCGGGAGAAAATCTTTTCATAGTGCGCGACGGACAATTGCTGACGAACGACGAGCGCCATTCCATCCTGCTCGGCATCACGCGCGACGCGGTATTGCAGATTGCGCGTGACCTGGGATATCGCATGGAAGTCAGGGCGCTCGATTTGGCAGACTTATTTTCTGCGAGCGAAGCGTTCTTTACCGGGACTGCGGCTGAAGTGACACCTATTCGTGAGGTTGATGGCATCGCGATAGGCCAGGGCACGCGCGGACCGGTGACGGAGAGGATCCAGAGCGTTTTCTTCGCTGCCACGGAAGGGCGTGATGAACGCTACAAACATTGGCTGCATCCAATTGCATCTCAGCCGGCTGAGAGCGGGCCGGAGCTACTTCAGAAAGTTGGGTGGGGCCGGAGACAATGACCGAGGAGGGTTCCGAACGAGAGCGACAAAGACGCTTACGCACCGCGCAGCGGGTAGTGATCAAGGTAGGTACCAGCATCATCAGCCGCGCAGGAGGTGGGGTTTGCGCTGAGCGTATTGAACCACTGGTGCGGTCGATTGCAGAGCTGAGACGCGCGGGCCGTCAGGTCGTGCTCGTGTCTTCGGGAGCGGTCGGGTTAGGTGCTGGACTATTGGGCCTCCATCCGTCCCGGCTCCATGAGGTCGTGATGCGGCAGGCCTGTGCGGCTGTGGGCCAAAGCCTCTTGATGCACTCTTACGAGCAGTTGTTTTGCGTGCATGACGTAAGGATTGCGCAGGTGTTGTTAACCGAAGAGGATTTTATGGAATGGAAGCGTTATACGAATTTGCGCCGCACGATGGAGAAACTCCTCAAGCTCGGAGTCTTACCAATAATTAATGAGAACGATACGGTGTCGACCGCCGAACTTGAATACGACCAAACCGCCACCGCTCCTGAGAAGGAACGCGTATTTGGAGACAATGATCGCCTGGCCGCGCTGGTGATGAGCACGTTGGAGGCTGATGCGCTCATATTGTTGACCAACGTCAATGGATTGCTCCTGCACAAACCAGCCGGCGATGGCTTCCCGGAGCGCCGGGGTGCCGTGGACCGTGGGGTAGCCGGGGGCGTTGGCCGCGGCGCGCAGGGCGTCCTGCAGCAGCACCGGCGTGGGGTCCACCGGTGTGCCGATGGAGAGGTTGGCGACTCCCCCGGGGTGTGCGGCTGCGCGGGCCAGATACGGCGCCATCGCCTCCCACGGGTAGTCGGGCAGGCTGAGGCCGAAGCTTCGCAGCGCAGATGTCACCGAAGCGCCCGCCTTAGTGGTCTTGGTTCTGCGGCGGCAGGGCAGAGATCATCGGATGGTCGGTGTGTGTGTTGCCGATCTTCGCGGCGCCACCCGGGGACCCGAGATCGTCAAAGAACTCGACGTTGGCCTTGTAGTAGTCGGCCCATTCCTCGGGGGTGTCATCCTCGTAGTAGATGGCCTCCACGGGGCAGACCGGCTCGCAGGCGCCGCAGTCCACGCATTCGTCCGGGTGGATATACAGGGAACGCTCACCCTCGTAGATGCAATCGACGGGGCACTCCTCAATACATGCCTTGTCCTTGACATCTACACACGGCTGCGCGATTACGTACGTCACGTCCCTTGCCTCTCCTCGTTGTTTCCGGCAACCGCCGGCACTTGAATCCGGCGCGATATCCGGACTGTTGACTTCTGAGCTTATTATCTCCCAGCCCGTTCCCGTGAACCTAGCGGGCCGCCTTAGTATGAACTGGTGAGTCCCGCCCAGCCTACGCCCCGAGAATTTCTGGCCGCTGCTACGCCCGGAACCAGGGTTGTGGTCCGGTACCGGATCGAGGGCGGCCTGACCGACGCGCTGGGCCACCTGGTGGCCACGGACGACGGCGACTGTACCGTCCGGACGCGGAAGGCCGACGTCGTGATTCCTTTGGACCTCGTGGTCGCCGCAAAGGCCGTCCCGCCCGCCCCGGAGCGGCGCGCGGCCGCACGCTGAGGGCGGCTTTCACCGCGCGGGGACTGCCCCGGCGCATCCAGCCTCGGCGTCACTGCGCAGTCCGGTACGTGGCAAGCGCCTGACGCACCATCCGGACGAATTCCTCGGGCTCGCCGTACAGCATCTCGAACGTGACCCGGAGGGTTGGAACACCCCGGACAACGGTGACGTTCCACCGCCGCCTGTCCTCCCGGTAGGCTTCCCTGCTGCTGTGGTGGGCAAAGCCGTCAGTCTCAATGCCGAGGATGCCGTCAACAAGGAGGTCCAAGTGGCCCATCCCGGGAATCCTTACCTGCAGCTCGACCGTCAGCCCGGCTTCCTCCAGCAGGTAACGGGCCGTTGTCTCGATGATGGACCCGGATTGCGGCCGGATCCGTGCCACCAACCCGCGAATGCTCTATTCCCGCACGGCCGGAAACCTTTCCCGCAACTCAGGAAGCTGTACCAGGCCCTGCTTGACGGCGGACTCGGCGATGGTCAGGCCTCAAGCGGCGGCAGGCAGCGGAGCCATTGGCACACGATATCCAAGCAACTCAGCGGAACATTGCTCCGGTGCACCACGCAGCCAGTGATGGGCCTTCCGTGGCGCGCGGCGAGGTGCGGCTTGTCAGGACTCCTGACCACCCACAGGCCAGCGGCGCGGGCGGCGGTGACACATCCCGGCACCGCGTGGTGACTGGCGGCATGGACGAGCAGCGGTTCTGCCGCGGGCAGCGCATAGACACCCCTCGCGATCCTTCGGACGGAGGCCTCGAGGACGCCCGTTTCGACAGAGTGCCGGGAGACACCGGCCCGCCGCAGGGAGCTGATGCTGCCAACACCACCCATGGCGGCCAAAACATCGGTGACAGTCTGCATGTCTCCATGGTGCACGGCTGGGAAAGGCCGATACAGCGGCGGGGGCGGCTATGTGGACATCCCCCGGGCGCCGTGTAGGCGCAGCCCGTTGCGCGGGAACTGTCCCTGCGCCATGAAGTCAAGGCAGGCGGCGCAGGCCGGCACAACGCAGAATGCCACCGGCAAGGCACCGGTGGCATTCTGTCGGACTGCGAAGTTGGCTATTAGACCTTGGCGCGGGCGCGGTTGGCCTTGGCACGCTCGTTGGTGTCAAGGATGAGCTTGCGGATGCGAATGGACTCCGGGGTCACCTCGACGCACTCGTCCTCGCGGGAGAATTCGAGGGACTCTT
>JBDTQQ010000413.1:0-3232 GCA_039932075.1 Pseudarthrobacter sp.
AGGGTAGGGCGTTGCTGATCCGGATGCGGAGGCCGTCGCGTTGTGTGACGTTAAGTCACTCAGATGGGCGGGGCCACTGGCGCAAAAAGGGCCGACGACGGCGCTCAGGTGAGTGCCGTCGTCGACCTTTTCCTTGGGAGTTACTACGCTTCCGACGCGGCCATCTTGACTGCGGGCGCATCCTCCGGGGCTGCGTGCGGCGCGGCGCCCGACGACGGATGTGCTGCGACTGCCGCGGCGTGCTCGGCCAGCACCCCGGTCTGGTGGCGGATCTTCAGGCGGTAGAGCAGGGTCCCGCCAATGATCACGGCGGCCACGAAGATCACGCCGCCCCACTGCAGGTACCACTCGAACGGCGGCACCGAGTTGTAGATCTCCGGCCGGGGCCAGACCAGGTTCAGTGTCATGGCACCGCCCCACAGGACTGCCAGGATGTTCACCGGCAGTCCCCATTTGCCAAGGCTGAATCCGGCGTCGGACTGCTGGTCCCGCAGAGGCCACTTCTTCAGCAGCCGGTTGCGCAGCAACGGAACAGTGACCAACAGGTAGGACAGGTAGATCAGGACGATGCTGATGCTGGACATGATGGTGAAGATGGCCGGCTGCGTCACATTGACCAGCAGCGGAATGACGGCCATAACGCCGATCACGATCGCCGCGATCTTGGGGGTCCTGCGGACCGGATCCACCCTGCTGAGCTGCCGGCTGAACGGCAGGTTGTTGTCCCGTGCCATGGCAAACATCATGCGGATGGCGGCGGCGTGGACAGCCAGGGTGCAGACCACCACGGCCACCACGATGCAGGCCAGGAACGCCTTGCCGAAAGGTCCGCCCAGGACGGAGAGCACAATGTACTGCAGGCCGCCGTCGGCAGCTCCCACCTTGGGATCGGACAGGTCCGGTGCGGCCAGGATGCCAAAGAACAGGATCAGCCCGCCCAGCAGGAACGAGGCCGTGACGGCGCGCAGGATGGCCTTGGGGGCCGTGCGCTTGGGGTCCTTCGTTTCCTCCCCGAGGGAGCTGGCGGTATCGAAGCCGTACATGACGTAGCCGGACGCCATCGCGCCGATCAGGAAGACGCCGAAGAAGCCGAGGTCGTGCCCTTCGCCGAAGCCGGCGGTGTCGAAGAAGACCTCCGGCCCCCGCACCACGTGCCAGCCCAGCGCCAGGATCAGCAGCACAGCCGCGGCCAGTTCCACAAAGACGCCGATGCTGTTGATCCTGGTCATCAGCTTCACACCGAAGGCATTGATGAGGGTGGAGATGGTGATCATGATGGTGGCCAGCACCACGCCGTTCATGGCGAAATCGTAGGGGCCCGTGCCGTCACCGACGAACTGGAAGCCGGACCAGAGCTGCGGCAGGGTGAGCTGCAGGGCGAGTGCCACAGAGCCCAGCGCCACGATGGAGGAGAGCATCAGCAGCCAGCCGGCCAGCCAGGACGAGGTCCCGGACGAAAGCCGCTTGGCCCAGTTGTAGACCGAGCCTGCCACGGGGTAGCGGCCGGCCAGCTCGGCAAAGCACAGCGCCACCATCAGTTGGCCAACGAAGACGATGGGCCAGGACCAGGCGTACGCCGGGCCGGCCATGGAAAAACCAAAGTAGAACAGTTGGAAGACGCCGGTGAGGATGGAGATGTAGCTGACGCCTGCGGCGAAGCTGGCAAACTTGCCGATGCTCCGGTCCAGGGTCTGGGTGTAGCCAAATTCGTCCATGCCGCTTGAATCAATACTCTTGCTGGGTTCCAAAATGTGAACTCCTAGGTCAGAAAAGTACGCTCGATGCAACCTGCGGCCCCCATGGGACGCAGGTGAATTCAATAGCCTCCGGAACTTGCCTCTCAGGCGAAGGACGGGCTGAGCTCCACCCCTTCCCTGACAGCGCCACCGGTGTGGCCGGCGCGGATGAGGTCGGCCCGGATCAAATCAGCGCAGCGCTCGCCGATCATCATGACGGTGATGTTGGGGTTGACCGTGATGTGCTCGGGCATCACGGAGGCATCCGCCACGCGCAGACCGGTGACGCCCTTGACCCGAAGCTCGGGGTCTATGGGTGACGTAACGTCGTCGGCCGGACCCATCCGGACCGTGCCCACCGGGTGGTACACGGTGTTGTGGGTCTTCCGGACGTACTCCCGCAGCTCCTCGTCCGTCTGCGCCTCGACGCCGGGCGACAGCTCGCGGCCGGTCCATTCGGCCATGGCAGGCTGGGCGGCGATTTCGCGGGCCTTGCGGATGCCGGCGACCATGACCCGCATGTCGTGGCCGTCGGGGTCCGTGAAGTAGCGCGGATCCACCATGGGCTTGTCGCGGAAATCGCGGCTGCGCAGCCTGACGGTGCCGCGGGAGCGGGCGTGCGTGACGTTCGGGGTGAGGGAAAAGCCGTTCTCGGTGGTGGGGTAGCCGTGCCGCAGGGTGTTCATGTCGAACGGGACGGAACCGTAGTGCATCATCAGGTCCGGGCGGTCCAGGCCGTCCTCGGTGGGGGTGAAGATGCCGATTTCCCACCACTGGGTGGAGGTTTGCACCATGGGCTGCTTGGCCTCGAACTGGACCACGCCTTCGGGATGGTCCTGCAGGTTTTCGCCCACACCGGGGGAGTCCGCCAGCACCTCGATGCCGTGCGCGGCGAGGTGGGCTGCCGGGCCGATGCCGGAGAGCATCAGCAGCTTGGGGGAGTCGATGGCGCCGGTGGACAGGATGACCTCGCGGTGCGCGGAGAACCGGTGGGTCCGGCCGAACGCTGAGTCCACCACGTCCACGCCGGTGCAGCGCTTGTCCGCGTCGAACACCAGCTGGCGGGCGCGGAGGCCGGTCAGCAGGGTGAAGTTGGGGCGGCCGATGATGGGGTGGATGTAGGAGACCGAGCTGGAGGCCCGGGTGCCGTCCGCGCGGCGGTTGATCTGGAAGAAGTTGGCGCCGTTGATCACGGTAATGCCTGTATTGAACTTCGCCCGCGGAATGCCCGCCTGTTCGCAGGCATCCAGAAGCGCGACGCCGGCAGGATCCACCGGGGGCACGTTCATCAGGTGCACCGGGCCTGAGTCCCCGTGGTGCGGCGCGTCCGGGCCGGCATCCTCATTGGTTTCCAGCCGTTGGTAGAGGGGCCAGGCGGCGTCGGCGTTCCAGCCGGTAGCACCGTACTTGGACTCCCACTCGTCCAGGTCCTCGCGGGGTGCCCAGAAGGCGATGCAGGAGTTGTGGCTCGAGCAGCCGCCCATCACCTTGGCACG
>JBDTQQ010000414.1:0-3232 GCA_039932075.1 Pseudarthrobacter sp.
TGATGCTCGAGTCCTCGCTCCTTTGGCCTGCCTTCGCGGCAAACCTCGCCCGGGCCGGGGCAGGGGATTTTGGCTACCTGACGACGCCGACCCTCGCCGTCGGCGCCGACGCCGCGGACCGTCGCGCGCTGATGGACCTCAGGGCCGTCCAAGAGGCCAACGGACTGCTGGTGGAGCCAATGACGGTCCGGGAAGCGAGGGGCAAGGAACCGTTGCTCAGTCCGGCCATTTCCTGTGCCCTGGACATTCCGGCGGACCACCAGGTGGACCCGCGCAGGCTGGTCGCATCGCTGCGGGAAGTCCTGGCCAGCCACGAACCGGGCGCAGGGACCGCCGTGGACGGCGCCGGTAACGGGTTCGCAGTTGATCACCGCGCCACCGCACTGCTCTGGGAGGGAGACCGGGTTAGCGGTGTGAAACTGGCCAGTGGCGGAACAGTCATGGCGGGGGAGACCATCGTGGCCAACGGCCTTCAAGCGGCGGCCATGGGGGGCCTGCCGGACTGGATGCAGCTTCCCCTGAGGCCCGTATTCGGCGACATCCTGCGCCTCCGCGTTCCCCAGCACCTGCGCCCGTTGGTGACGTCCACCGTGCGGGGCCTGGTCCACGGCGTGTCCGTCTACATCGTCCCCCGGCAGGACGGAACGGTGGTGATCGGCGCAACCCAGCGCGAGGACGCGCTGCCCGGAGGGGAGGAAACCTTCACAGCGGGCCGTGCCGTCTCTGCAGGCGGTGTGTACCAGTTGCTGCGTGACGCGCAGGTCCTGCTGCCCGCCGTCGCCGAGCTGGAACTCCTCGAATGCACCGCGAGGGCGCGTCCTGCGACTCCGGACAACGCGCCGCTGCTGGGCCGCGTCCGCGCTCCTGGCGCAGGACACATTCCGGGGCTGATCATTGCCACCGGCTTCTACCGTCACGGAGTGTTGCTGGCTCCGGCAGCGGCAGTCATCTGCCGCGACCTGCTGGATGGCCGGATCGATCCGCGCTGGGACGCCTTGAGCCCTGCCAGGTTCTCCGGCCAGCACCATGAAACCCTTCAACCCACAAAGGAAACAGCATGAACATCACCCTCAACGGCGCGCCGCATGCCGTGCCCCAGGACGCATCCATCACCACCCTGGTCACCCAGATCACAGGCCGCACCCTCGCCGCCAACGGCCAGGCCGCGGACGGGCAGAAGCTTGGCGTCGCCGTTGCCCACAACTCAGAAGTGGTACCGCGCAGCCAGTGGTTCGTCACGGCGCTCGTCGACGGCGACAACGTCGAACTGGTCACTGCAGTGCAGGGAGGCTGACACCATGACAGTCATCAACAACAAAAGCACCGCCGCCACCTCGCCGGACACCGACCTGCTTGTCATCGACGGCGTCGAACTCGGCTCCCGCCTCATCATGGGCACCGGGGGCGCTCCCAGCCTGGACGGGCTGGGGGCCGCGCTGCTGGCGTCCGGAACAGAGCTCACCACCGTGGCCATGAGGCGGTATTCGCCTGCCGAGTCCGGGTCCCTTTTCCAGCTCCTGGTGGACCATGGAATCCGCGTCCTGCCCAACACGGCCGGCTGCTTTACCGCCCGGGACGCCGTCATGACGGCCGAACTGGCCCGCGAAGCCCTGGAAACGGACTGGGTCAAGCTGGAGGTCATCGCCGACGAACAGACCCTGCTGCCGGATGCCGTCGAGCTCGTGGACGCCACTGAACAGCTCGTGAACCGAGGCTTCAAAGTGTTCGCCTACACCAACGATGATCCCGTGCTCGCCCTGCGGCTGGAGAACCTCGGCGCCGCCGCCGTCATGCCGCTCGGGGCGCCGATCGGCACCGGCCTGGGGATCCTGAACCCGCACAACATCGAACTGATCGTCTCGCGCGCCTCGGTTCCCGTGGTCCTCGACGCCGGCATCGGCACCGCATCCGACGCGGCGCTGGCCATGGAACTGGGCTGTGAAGCCGTACTGCTCGCCACTGCCGTGACCCGGGCCCAGAATCCCGCGCAAATGGGGGAGGCCTTCAAACACGCCGTGATCGCCGGTAGGCTGGCGAAAGCGGCCGGCAGGATACCGCGCCGCGAGCACGCCCTGGCGTCATCGGCGATGGAAAACCGGGCCGAGTTCCTCTAGTCCGGCACCCACTGTCCGCACGCCGGCACGGGCTTACGGAACAAGACCCAGGAGTCCGCTGTGGCAGGCACTCAAGACGTCCTCACCCGCGAACGGCTCGACGCCGCCCTGGCCGTGCTGCCCGACTGGCGGTACCGGCTTGGCGGGCTCGTCACCGTCTATAAAGGGCCGACGGCGGCCGCCGCGCTTAAGCTGATTGCCGCCGTCGGGCGTCTCGCGGAGGAACAGAACCACCATCCCGACCTCGACTGGCGGTACAACAGGGTGTTCATTCGCTACACCTCCCACGACGCCGGCGGCGAGGTCACTGAGCGGGACACCGCGGCCGCGGCTGCCGCCAGCGAAGCGGCCGCCCAGGCAGGGGCAACTGCCCAGCCGGGGCTGTTCAGGACGGTGGAGTTGGGCATCGACACCGCGGACCCGGCGGAGATCGCCGAGGTGTGGCGAGTGGTACTGGGCTACAAAGAAGGCGCGGGCGGCGACCTGGTGGACCCTTATGGCCGGGGACCGAGCATCTGGTTCCAGGAAACAGGGACACCCAATAGCAGCAGGCTCCACCTTGACGTCCACTGGAGCCTGGCCGAATCGGGTCCCGTCCTGGAGAAGACAACGGCCACCGGGGCCTTAATGAACCACGACCACGCACCCGACTGGGTGGTGGTCACGGACGCGCAAGGAAACCGGCTGTGCCTGTGCACGGAGGTCGGCCACCGGCCTGAGGCATCGTCAGGCCGCTGAGAGGGCTGGCTGCCGCTGTCTGCTACAACTTCAGGGCCCTGGTGAGCCGCTGGATGTCATGGCGTTCGCGGCTCCGGCCGAGGTAGATGACAGCCCCGATGGCCGCCACGGCGCCCAAGGCCATGGGCAGGATCCAGGGGATCCAGGTCAGGCCCGGCATGTAGCCGAAGCCTGCCGCCATGAAGATCATCCAGCTGAGCGCACCCACGGCGACGGCTACACCGGCGGGCAGTACCATCCCGTACCTGGTATGGCGCCTGTCATTCGCCCAGACAATGAAGCCCGCGGCGGCGGTGACCAGGACAACGATGGTCAGCGAAAGCATGGATTCTCCCTCGTAATGCAGCGGGCCACCGCCAACAGGCGGTGGCCCGCGTCTG
>JBDTQQ010000415.1:0-3218 GCA_039932075.1 Pseudarthrobacter sp.
TATTCGACACTCTGAAAAAGGAAATTAAAATGACTGGTCTCATGGTCTCAATGCTTGCTTTTGTCGCCGGCGTAAAGAACAAGCTCGAATCCGAAAAGGGCGCCACCGCCGTTGAATACGGCATTATGGTGGCACTGATCGCCGTTGCCATCATCGCAGCGGTCACCGCCTTTGGAACCCAGCTCAGCGCGATGTTCACCACCGTCGCGGGCAAGATCTGAAGTAGCACTGACGTCGCGAATCGCCTGCCACTTCTGCCGGCTGCCCGCCCCACCGCGGACAGCCGGCAGTGGTCCGACGCCGAATCGCGTCCACTGAACATCAGGGGCTCCATCAGGTTAGGAATCAACCATGAAATCACGTTTGCTCGGCGGTATCGCAGCGCTCGTGCTGGCTGTCGTCGGCACCCTCCTTTTGGTCAGCTACGTGTCCAATGCTGACCGCCGGGCGCAGGAATCACTAAAACCGGTAGATGTTGTCGTCGTGGAGCAGGCTGTTCCGGCGGGGACCAAAGCTGAGGATTTGGCCCCCTTTACCCGGGTCAGGTCCATCCCCGGCGCCGCGAAGGCTGCTGGAGCCCTGGCCACGCTTGACGGATCCAATGGACAGGTCACGGCCGTGGATCTGGAGCCAGGCGAACAGCTGTTGACCAGCCGCCTGGTGGATCCCTCGGAACGGATCACCCCGGGTGCCGTGCCGGTCCCGGCCGGCATGCAGGAAGTCACTATCACCCTGCCTCCGGAGGGCGTCGTCGGCGGCACGGTCCGCGCCGGTGATCTTGTTGGGCTCTACGTCACCCTGGCTGATCCGGCAGCACCGCAACTCATGAGCACCCAGCTGGTTTTTGACAAAGTCCTGGTGACCGCCGTCCAGCAGGCGCCGCCAGCCAGCGCAGGTACACAGGAGAAGACGTCGGCGCTGCCCAGTGGATCCGCATTCGTGACTCTGGCCCGAAATTCCGCTGACTCCGCCAAAATAATTCTCAGCGCCCGTACCGGGAGCATCTGGCTGACCAAACAGACCCGGGACACGCCGGCCAGCGACCGCACGCCCATCAGCACCAACGGGATCTTCCGATGAGCCGCTTCCTGGTTCTCTCCACATCGATTGAGTTTGAACGCCACCTGACCACCTCGCTGGGCAGCGACCACGAGGTGCAGGTCCTGGGGGCTGCTGCAGCCGGCGGCACTCCCGCTGAAGTCCTGGGCCGGAATCTGGGTGGCCCGGTCGACGTCGTCGTCTTGGGCCCCGATGTCAGCACAGAGCAGATGTTCACCCTGGCGGCCGACTTCGACCGGCAGCACCCGGACATTCTTGTTGTGCTCGCGACAGCGTCGACGCCTGAAATGATGTTGGCCGCCATGCGGGCCGGCATACGCGATGTCATTGCGCCTGACACGGAAGCCAGCCAGATGCGCCACGCGCTGGAACGCGCGGCGTTGTCATCCAGGAGCCGGCGCCAGGCGGCTTCGGGCGAAACCAACCAATACCGCACCCACGGCCGGGTGATTGTGGTCATGTCGCCCAAGGGAGGAGTGGGGAAAACCACGGTTGCCACAAACCTTGCGGTTGGGCTGGCCAAAACGGCTCCCATGGGAGTGGTTATTGTCGACCTCGACCTCCAGTTCGGAGATGTCGCATCCGGTCTCAGTCTCGAGCCGCAGTACACGATCAGCGACGCGGTGACCGGCGCGGCAGTTAACGACACCCTGGTGCTGAAGGCCTACCTGAGTCCGCATCCCTCCGGAGCCTACGCCATGTGCGCTCCACGTCGTCCGGCTGACGCTGACCTCATCAAGCCGGTGCAGGTGACGACGCTCATCAACCAGCTCTCCCTGGAATTCGAGTACGTCGTGCTGGACACGTCGCCAGGTCTCGGAGAGGTGGTGCTGGCCGTCCTGGAGCTGGCGACAGACGGCGTCTGGGTATGCGGCATGGACATACCCAGCATCCGAGGCCTCAATCATGGTCTCGACGCGCTGCGGCAACTGGATCTCATGCCGCAATCCCACACCATTCTCCTCAACTTCGCTGACCGGCGCAGCGGGCTGACCGTCAAGGACGTCGAAGCCACCGTCGGCTTGCCCGTTGACATCCTGCTGCCCCGCTCCCGATCGCTGCCGTTTTCGACCAACATAGGTGTCCCGCTGTTGCAGGACAACAGGAGGGACCCTGCCGCACGGGGGCTAAGGAACCTGGTGGACCTGTTTATTCCGGATTCGGCCTCCAAAGTTCACAAGAACCCGCACCGAAGGGTCGACATCTCATGAATCTCGCCGAAAGACTGGAAGCAGTCCGCCTGGAGGCCGAAGGCCCCACCCCGCATACCCGTCGCGACGCTAAAACCGTGCCGCCGGCTGCGGCGGGCGCGTCCGATAGCGTCGGTGGTCTCGAGAACGGCACCGCCAGGCCCACGCCAACCCCCTCAGCCGTTTCCCAGGACGCACTTGCAGGCATCAAGAAACGGGCCGCCGACGAACTCTTCATCCGGATGGGAGGGCGCATCACGGACACCAGCCTTGATGAGGGGGACGTACGGCGGATTGTCCGCGAAGCGCTCGGAGCCTTCATCGACGACGAGCAGGTGCCGCTGACCCCTGAGGAACGACGGCGGCTGATCCGCGAAATAGCGGACGAAGTGCTGGGCCTGGGGCCTCTCCAACGGCTCCTGGATGATCCGCTGGTCTCTGAAATCATGGTCAATGGCGCTGATCGGATCTATGTGGAACGCGCCGGCCGCCTGCATCTGACCGGCACCACGTTCAGCTCGGATGCGCACCTTCGCAAAGTCATCGAAAGAATCGTTACGCGAATCGGCCGCCGGATCGATGAGTCCTCGCCGCTGGTGGACGCACGGTTGCAGGACGGTTCCCGCGTCAATGCCGTCATCCCGCCCCTTGCCGTGGACGGGCCCTCGCTGACAATCCGGAAGTTCTCCGCCGTGCCCTTGACAGCACTGTTGTCAGCCGCATCGGCCGGGCCGCCCGCAAGGAGCACCCAGTCGTTCGGCATCACCCAGCGGTTCGCCGGGAGGACGTTCAGCGGGTCGGTCGTATCAGCAGCGCGGCCCGAAGGATTGCTGTTGGTGAACCAGCCACTGACCCGGCCACGGACCAGGAGGTCACGCGAAACGTTCCAGTCAGCTGCGTTAGCGACAGCGTCCTTGGAGGCGTCCCACGGGTTGCCCGGTGAGTAGTCGGTGCCGGTGAGGTTGTGGT
>JBDTQQ010000416.1:0-3216 GCA_039932075.1 Pseudarthrobacter sp.
TACATCATCTGGCGCTTCCCCAACAGCGTCGATGCCCACAGCTCCGCGGTCATCGGGTTGATGCCGGATAAGAGCGGGATTCCGCTGACTTCCTTCGGCTTCCGCAGCGTCTGGTTGAACAAATAGTGGAGACCCCGGCCATGAAGGAACGGACGGCGAGCATCCGGGCCCCGAAGCCACCAAGCGGGGGCATCCAGCGTCTCTTGGTCCGCCGTTCGATGTTTGGGCTGTTCACCCTCTGGGTTGTTTCGCTGGTCGTCTTCCTCGCCACCCAGGCGTTGCCCGGTGACGCGGCGCAGGCAATTCTGGGCCGCGAGGCCACCCCGGAGCGGCTCGCGGCCTTGCGCGACCAACTCCACCTCGGCGGATCGCTTCCGGAACAGTACTTCGGCTGGCTGGGACATCTGCTG
Source organism: Pseudarthrobacter sp. (assembly GCA_039932075.1). Lineage (GTDB taxonomy): Bacteria > Actinomycetota > Actinomycetes > Actinomycetales > Micrococcaceae > Arthrobacter. Next base: position 411 of record JBDTQQ010000416.1, read on the forward strand.
ACATTCAACCTCGGCACGTCACTGGCGGGCGGCGCACCTGTCAGTGACGCCATCGCTCCCATGCTGCAGAACTCCGCCGTCCTGATGGCGTGTGCGGCCGCCATCGCCATCCCCCTCTCGATCGGCGTCGGAACCTGGAGTGCGCTTAAGAAGGACACGGCTGTTGACCATGTGACGGGCATCGTCACCCTGGTTCTGGCCTCGCTTCCTGAATTCGTGGTGGGGGTGCTGCTCGTGCTGTTCCTGTCAACAGGACTTCTCCATCTGTTCCCGGCCGTGTTTGTCCTCATCCCGGGCGAACAGGTCTGGAGCAACCCGGCACAGTTGGCGCTTCCGGTCCTGACACTGGTGCTGGCTGTCTCCCCGTACATCATCCGCATCATGCGGGCCACCATGCTCGAGGTCCTGGACAGCCAGTACGTCCAGCAGGCAAGGCTCAAGGGGCTGCCGGAGCGCGCGGTGATCCTGCGCCATGCCTTGCCGAACGCCATCGGCCCGGTTGCCCAGGTGATTGCATTGCAGCTCGCCTGGCTGATCGGAGGGGTGGTGATCGTTGAGTTCCTGTTCCGCTTCCCGGGCGTCGGATTCCAGCTGATAGACGCCGTCACCAACAGGGATCTGCCCGTGGTGCAGGCACTTGTGATCGTCATAGCCCTCTTCTATGTGGTGGTGAACCTGCTTGCCGACGTGGTCACCCTTGCCGCCAACCCGAAAGTAAGGACGGCACTATGAGTCTCAGAATGGGAACGACTGCGGCTGACAGCTCCGCGGAAACAAGCCGCGCAGCCCGCAAGCAGGGGCTTTTCAGGCGGGCACTCCGGTCCAAACGCACTGTGGTGGGCCTCGTGCTGAGCCTGGCAGTTCTGGCCGTGGCATTCTTCGGCCCGTATCTGGCACCGCATTCCGCCACGGACTTTGTGGCGGCGCCTTTCTCACCTGCGGGCACCGGCGGGCCATTCGGCACCGACAACCTCGGACGGGACGTCCTGTCACGCTTCCTTGCAGGCGGTCAGACCCTGATGATCCTCGCAATCGTCGCCACCGCACTCGGCGTGGGACTGGGCACACTGGTGGGAGTGACGGCCGCCTACCGACGGGGCTGGCTGGATGAGTTTCTGATGCGCACCGGAGACGTGGCCCTGGCGTTTCCGCAGATCGTGCTCGCGCTCCTGTTCCTCTCCATCATCGGTCCGCAGTTGTGGCTGCTTGTCCTGATGGTGGGCCTGGGCCACCTGCCCCGGGTTGCCCGCGTGGTCCGCGGCGCCGCGCTGTCCGTGGTGGAGCGGGACTTCATCAAGGCCGCCGAGTCGGTCGGCATTCCCCGCTGGCGCATCATGATCGGCGAGATCATCCCCAACATCAGCAGCACGCTGGCAGTGGAATTCGGCTTGCGCCTGACTTACTCGATCGGGCTGGTTGCCGGGCTGAGCTTTCTGGGACTGGGGATGCAGCCGCCTGCTGCGGACTGGGGCCTGATGATCAACGAGAACCGGATTGCCTTGACAATTTCCCCGTGGTCGGTGGCTCTGCCCGTCATCGCCATCGCCGTACTGACGGTTGGCACAAACCTGGTGACCGACGGACTGGCCAAGGCATCCATCGGCAGCGACAAAGGAGTCACGGTATGAGCACGGCCGCGCCCACCCTGGTGGTGGAGGATTTGAAAATCATCGGAGTTCCGTCGATGGCTGCCATCATCGAGGAGCTGTCCCTTGAAGTCCGTCCCGGCGAAATCCTGGGGGTCGTCGGCGAATCGGGTTCCGGCAAGACCACGCTTGGGCTGGCACTGCTGAATTATTGCAAGGAAGGCACCGAGCTAGGCGGTGGCAGCGTCAGCGTGGCCGGGCAGCAGCTGGCCGGATTGCACTGGCGCGAGGTGCGCCGGCTCCGCGGGCGGACGGTTGCCTACATCCCGCAGTCGCCGGCGTCGGCGCTGAACCCGGCCCTTCGCATCGGCACCCAGCTGAAGGAATGCCTTTCGGGTCCATCAGCCCAGGTGCTTGGCCGGGTCCGGCAGGTGCTGCGGGAGGTGGCGTTGCCCGACGACGACGGCTTCCTGGCCCGCTACCCGCACCAGCTCTCCGGCGGCCAGCAGCAGCGCGTAGCCATCGCCATGGCGTTCACCACGCGTCCGGCGCTGATTGTGATGGACGAACCCACCACGGGTCTGGACGTCAGCACCCAGGCGCATGTTCTGGCCACCGTGCGCGCCATGTGCAGGACCTACGATTGTGCCGCCGTCTACATCAGCCACGATATGGCCGTTGTTGCCGAACTCGCCGACCGGATAGCCGTGATGTATTCCGGCCGCATCGTGGAAAGCGGCAGCACAGCCGACGTTCTGTCCAATTCACGCCACCCCTACACCGGGCGCCTGCTTCTGGCGGTACCGGATCTTCACGCCAAGCGGCCCATGATCGGCATTCCCGGCCACGCACCATCGCCGCTGGCCCGGCCGCAGGGCTGCGCCTTCGCACCCCGCTGCCCTCTCGCAGACGCCGGATGCTCCACGGACGCCCCCGCAGCCACCGAAGTTGGTCTCCGGCACACGGTGCGGTGCTTCAAACCGGAGCAGCCGCTTCCTCCGGTGCCGGTCCGGATTCTGTCCATCCGTTCCACCCCGGACACGGGACGGAAGCCGGTGATCAACATCGAGGGGCTGAGCGCCGGCTACGGCAAAAACACTGTCCTGGAAAGCATAAACCTCCAGGCGTATGCCGGAGATTGTTTGGCGCTGCTGGGTGAATCCGGGTCAGGAAAGACCACCCTGAGCCGTTGCATCGCAGGGCTCCATGATGACTACACC
>JBDTQQ010000417.1:0-3204 GCA_039932075.1 Pseudarthrobacter sp.
TCTCCCATGATCCGCCCGTGCCGCAGATCGCCACTGCCAACGAAGAGCAGCGCCAGATGCTCACCAACGGCCGTAACCCCACTCCGGAGGCACGCGCCGCCCGCCAGGCCCGCACCATTGCCACCGCCAAAGCATTCGCCAAGGGCGAGGCGGACATCATGGACCTGAACCCCGAATGGGACCGCGCGTTCCTGGACGTGTGCAAGTCCGGCGACGTCACCGGCTTTGATGCCTATGACCCAGAAGAGATGGCCCGTCTGGCCGGCCACTCATCCCACGAGGTCCGCACCTGGGTGGCTGCCTACTCCGCGCTGCGCGCCTGCGGCGAATACGAGGTCACCTACGAGTTCTACAAACCAATCAAGGAATACATAGCCGGTTTCGGCGTGACCACGGCGGTATTGAAGAAATGAGCGAAACCACCATGAGTACCGAACGTACGCAACTGCTTGATTCCCTCGCTCAGGAACTGCTGGAGGCCACCACGTCCCTGGTCCCGGTGGCCCCCCTGCGGGACCGGTTCGAGGGCATGACCCTGGCTGATTCCTACGATGTCCAGACCGTCCAGCTTGACCACCACATCGCGGCCGGACGGGTTCTGGCCGGCCGGAAGGTGGGCCTGACGTCCCTGGCCATGCAGCAGCAGCTCGGCGTGGATTCGCCGGACTTTGGGTTCTTCTTCGAGGACATGGTCCATGGCGACGGCGCCAGCGTTCCCGCCTCAGCCTTCATCCAGCCCAAGGTGGAGCCTGAGTTCGGGTTCTTGCTGAAGGAGACCCTGCAGGGTCCGGGCGTCACGTCCGAGCAGGCCGCGGCCGCGATCGGTGCGGTGTATCCGGCCATTGAGATTATCGACTCCCGCATCATTGACTGGGACATCAAGCTGGTGGACACGGTGGCCGACAACGCCTCCTGCGGCGCGATCGTGGTGGGCACCACCGCGCTCGACGTCGATCCCTCCACACTGAAGGACGTCGCCTGCTCGCTGGTCATCGACGGCGCGGTCACCGGTTCCGGGACCGGCGCGGACGTAATGGGCGATCCCGTCGCACCGCTCGCGTGGCTCGCGAACGTCCTCGGTGAGCAGGGCGTGGCCCTTGAGGCCGGGCAGCTGATCCTTCCTGGATCGTTCACCAAAGCCGAACCGGTCACCACCGGAAGCACCGCCGTCGCGGATTTTGGCCCGCTGGGCTCACTGACTATTCACTTCACTGACTAAGGACACCACCATGGCCAAGAAAACCGCCGCCATTGTCGGCTCAGGCAACATCGGTACCGACCTGATGTTCAAGATCATGCGCCGCAGCAAGAACCTCGAAGTCAAATACATGATCGGGGTGGACCCGGCCTCAGACGGCCTGGCCCGCGCCGCCCGCCTCGGGATCACCACCTCCGCCGAGGGCGTTGACTGGCTCCTGGCACAGGACGAACTTCCCGATTTCGTCTTCGAGTGCACCTCCGCCAAAGCCCACGAGGCCAACGCGCCCAAGTACAAAGAAGCGGGCATCCACGCGATTGACCTGACACCCGCCGCCGTCGGCCCGTACCTCTGCCCCGTGGTGAACCTGGACGCCCTCACCGATGTCCTGAACGTCAACATGATCACTTGCGCCGGGCAGGCCACCACCCCGATCGTCGCCGCGATCTCCTCCGTGGTCCCCGTGGAGTACGCCGAGATCGTCGCCTCCATCGCGTCCAAATCCGCCGGCCCGGGAACCCGCGCCAACGTGGACGAATTCACCGAAACCACGGCCAAGGCACTGGAAGAGGTTGGCGGCGCAAAGCGGGGCAAGGCGATCATCATCATCAACCCGGTGGAACCGCCCATGATCATGCGCAACACGATCTACGCGGCGATCCCCGCCGCAGCTGCCGAACCCGGCGAACTGCAGGAGGGCATCCGTGCCGCTATCGACGAGGCCGTCGCCAGGATCCAGGACTACGTCCCTGGCTACGCCCTGCGCGTGGAGCCCCAGTTCGACCCCGCCCGGGAGGACTGGGACGGCAACGGCCGGGTCGGTGTCTGGGTCCAGGTCAAGGGCGCGGCCGACTACCTGCCCGAATACGCCGGGAACCTGGACATCATCACCGCCGCCGCGACGCGCACAGCAGACCTGTTGGCCGAACGCATCGACGCCGCCGCCTCTTCAACGCCCGTAGGAGCCTAACCATGACTGCCACCTCCGACACCACAGCACAGAACCTGAGTGTCCGGCTCACGGACACCACGTTGCGCGACGGCTCGCACGCCATGAGCCACAAGTTCACCGAAGAGCATGTCCGCGCCGTGGTCCGCTCCCTCGACGACGCCAGGATCGAGGTCATCGAAGTCACCCACGGCGACGGCCTCGGCGGTTCCTCGTTCAACTACGGCTTCTCCCTCACGCCCGAACTGGACCTCGTCCGTGCCGCCGTAGACGAAGCGAAGAACGCACGGATCGCGGTGCTGATGCTCCCTGGCCTGGGCACTATCCATGACCTGAACCAGGCCCACGACGCCGGCGCCTCCGTGGCCCGCATCGCCACGCACTGCACCGAAGCGGACGTGTCCATCCAGCACTTCCAGCACGCCCGCAAACTCGGCATGGAAACCGTCGGATTCCTTATGCTCTCGCACCGCACCACCCCGGAAAACCTCGCTAAGCAGGCACGGATCATGGCCGACGCCGGCTGCCAGTGCGTCTACGTCGTGGACTCTGCGGGCGCCCTGATCCTGGACGATGTTTCCGACCGGGTTTCGGCCCTCGTCGCCGAGCTCGGTGACGACGCGCAGGTGGGGTTCCACGGCCACCAGAACCTGTCCTTCGGTGTGGCGAACTCCGTGTACGCGGCCCGCGCCGGCGCCAAACAGATCGACGGGACGCTCCTGGCCCTCGGTGCCGGGGCAGGCAACTCGCCCACCGAGGTCCTCGCCGCCGCGTTCGAACGGCTAAACATCAGCACCGGCGTGGACGTCCACGGCGTCATGGCCGCCGCCGAAGACGTGGTCAAACCCATCATCACGCGCATGCCCATCATGGACCGTGCCTCCATCATGCAGGGCTACGCCGGGGTCTACTCCTCCTTCCTCATCCACGCCGAACGCGCCGCGGAACGCTACGGCGTCCCGGCCTGGCAGATCCTGGAAGAAATCGGCAAAGCCGGCTACGTCGGCGGACAGGAAGACATGATCATCGACGTCGCCGTCCAACTCGCCTCCGGCGC
>JBDTQQ010000418.1:0-3204 GCA_039932075.1 Pseudarthrobacter sp.
CCGGACCGGCCAGGCGCCGGCGCAGACCGCTGCTGAAGCGCGCGCCCAGCTCGCCGAGTCCGTCGAGGTCTACCTCGAGGGTGGTTTCCGGCCCGTGGAAGGAACGGATGCAGTGCATTCCACCATCGTGGACGCCACGGGCCCGGTCCTGCGGGTGGTCCGCAACGGCGCCGTGTCCCTCGACCAGCTTCGGGAGCATGTTCCGGGCGTCTTGGGCCTGGGCGAGGTTCCGGCGGCAGAGCCTGCGGACGCGGTGCCCGCCGAAGGCGCTTCTGAGGAGTCCGTGATGACGAACGCAACGGCGGCCGAGGACACCCCGACGGCCGAAGGCGACCGGGACGCAGGATGAGCCTCGCACGGCAGCACATCCCGGTCCTGGGCGTCGATGCCACCCCGCTTACGGTGGACGGACTCCTTGAGGTTCTCTCCGGGTTTGTCGACGACGGAACCCGGCGCACCGTCGTCGGACATAACCTGCACAGCGTCACGCTGACCCATTCCGATGCCGGATTCCGCTCCCTTTATGAGAGTAGTGACGTGGTGCTTTTGGATGGGGCGCCGGTGCTGTGGCTTTGGGGCCGGACCGGTGACGCCGTCAGCCCGCTGATGGAGTATCGGCTGGGTTCCACCGACTGGCTGCCATCGCTGGGCCGGGTGGCCGGCCTCGAACGGATCGCCGTAGTGGGCGCCGGCGCGGAAGCCAACGCCAAAGCGGTCGAGCGGCTTCAGGGCATTGTCCCGGCCGCCACCGTGACAGGTTTTCCCGGCGAAGGCTGGAACGACGACGTCGAAACAGCCGCAGTGGGCTGGCTCGCGGAGCAGCGGCCCCAGTTAGTCCTGCTCGGGCTGGGCATGCCGCTCCAGGAATCAGTGCTCCAGCGCCGGCTCGCCTCACTCCCGCCGGCAATCTACTGCACGGTAGGCGGCGCCATCGAACAGTTGGCGGGCGTGCAAAAACTCTCACCACGCTGGCTGGGAAGGCTTGGGCTGGAGTGGGCGTGGCGCCTGCTGCTGCATCCGCGCCGGGTGGCGTACCGCGTTTTCGGCGAGCCGTGGGTCCTCCTCTGGCTCCTCACCCGGCGACGCCTCCGAGGCCAGTCCTAGAACTTCTGGTCCTCCAGCGGCGCGAAGCCCTTGCCGCGAAGCCCTTTTGTGAAGGACCTGGCCCAGGACAGGAAGCCGGGAAGGTCACGGCGTTGCGCGAAATAGCCTGCGTAGCCACCCACGTCGGCCACAAACGACTTGACCCGGAAGTATCGGCGTATCAGGTAGCCGCGGTTGCGGTAGTAGTAATAGCGTTTAAAGGCCGAATCCGGAACGATCACATGCCAGCGTGCACCAAAGACGTGCTGGGTCTCGGAGACAGCGTGGGGGTGGGTGATCGCAGTGGTGGTCACCGTGCCGAACCTGATGCCTGCCTTGCGTAGCCTTATGGTGAAATCCACCTCGTCGCCACGGATGAAGAGACGAATGTCCGGGAGACCAACCCTAAAAAAGACGTCTGAACGGATGAGCGCGCCATTAAAGAAGTGTCCGTCGTTCGGTAGGAAACCCACTTTTTCCACCTCCGCCCGGTCGTGCGTGACCTTCCCGTCCAGCCTGAAGAAAAAGGACAGTCGGTCTGGATGACCGGGGGCCACCACCAGCGGGACCACGGCTTCGAGATTGCGGGCCTCGGCCTCCCGAATTAGCGTGGCGAGGCATTCGGGGTCTGCCGGCTCGGCATCGTCATCCATCATCCAGATCCAGGTGGCACCGCTGGCCATTGCTTTAAGGGCAGCCAGGGCGAAGCCGCCGGCTCCGCCAAGGTTGGCCTCCGAGCGGACGTAGTCCACATTTGCGTGGCGTGCAGCGACTTCACGGGCAGGATCTGAGCCACCGTCGACGAGGCATATGGTGTCCACCGCCGCGGACTGGGAGTTGATGGCGTCCAGCAAGACAGCCAGCTCTTTATGACGGTTGAAAGTCACGGCGGCAACTGCGACCCGGACGGGCATGAGGGGTTCCTTTCAGGGCGGCCTTCAGGGGATTCCCCGCTCGCGATGCGCCGTGTGGCGCGAAGCCATGGAGCCGTTGGCGCTAGTATCTTGACTAGAGTCCACTGTAATACAGCCCTGTAAGGCACTTAGTACTGCCTGCTGCGCGCCCGGCGACGGAGAAGTTTCATTTATCGATCGACAGATCCCCGGCAAGTGAGCCCATTGATCCAGGACCGGCGGCTATCGCCCCGGCCCGGCGCTGCGTTAAAACCCCGGGCCGCGTCCGACACACATGAAACGGCCGCCACCGCATGATCATGTACCTGCTGATGGGACTGACCGCTGCGGTCGTGTCCTATGGGGCCACCTGGGCGGCACGCGTCGTGGGCAAACGGCTCGAACTCCATATGCCCATCCGCAGCCGTGACATGCACTCGATGCCGGTGTCCCGGCTGGGTGGCGTGGCCATCTTCCTTGGCGTGCTGGTTGCCCTCATCGTGGCCAGCCAGTCCTTCTTCGTCAAAGACATTTACCGGAACAACTTCTCACCCTGGGGCGTCCTGGCCGGTGCGGCACTGATCGTCCTGGTGGGCGTCGCGGATGACCTCCTGGACATCCGCTGGTGGGTGAAACTCATTGGCCAAAGCGCTGCGGCCCTGGTGGTCGCCATCTGGGGAGTCCGGATGACCATTGTGCCGTGGGTGCCGGAGCCCATCATTCTTGAGAACGAGATGCTCCGGATTGTGCTTACCGCCGGGCTAATAGTGACCACCATGAACGCCTTCAACTTCATTGACGGCCTGGACGGGCTGGCCGCCGGCGTGGCGATCATCGGCGGAACCGCGTTCTTCTTCACGGCGTACTGGGTGCACCGCAACGCCGTCCTGCTGGACTATTCGGACCTCGCCACGCTGCTGACAGCCGTCGTCGTGGGCAGTTGCATCGGCTTCCTGCCGCACAACTGGTTCCCGTCCAAGATCTTCATGGGCGATTCGGGTGCCATGCTCATCGGCCTGCTATTCGCCGCCGCCGGTATCGTCTCCACCGGCCAGATCACGTCAGGGCTGTACGACCGGGCCAACGGTATCTCCACGGTCATCCCTATCCTGCTGCCCTTCGCTGTGCTCTTCCTGCCGCTGCTCGATCTGGGGCTGGCCGTCATCCGGCGGACGGCGAAGGGGCGCTCACCCTGGTCCGCAGACCGCGGCCACCTCCACCACAAGCT
>JBDTQQ010000419.1:0-3192 GCA_039932075.1 Pseudarthrobacter sp.
GCCGTGTCAAAGGTGCTGATGCCGGCGTCGAGCGCCGCCCGGACGCACTGGGTGGCGACGTCGTTCTCGACCTGCGAGCCGTGGGTCAGCCAGTTGCCGAAGGTAATTTCCGAGACTTTGAAGCCGCTGTTTCCGAGGTATCTGAATTCCATGGTTTCCACGCTAACGGACATGGTTGCTCAGGGTAAGTGCCCGCCCGGTTATCGGTCGGGTTTAGGGTTTCGCTGTGTACGACGGCGTTGCGCCGCCTGTGCGGGCGCTGTCCGAGGCGCAGCCCGAAGCTCAGCTGTTGTTGGCAGGCAGCTTGGCCCTGAGGAGCTTCGCGTGGCCGGTCAACGACATGAGTGAGCCCGTGTCCAGCGGGGAGAGCGGTGCCGACGACGGCGGCTTCGTAAACGAGCGGGCAGCCTCGGTGCCGGGAACCGTCTGGCCCGGGTCATTGGGCCCGCTGTCGGTGGGCCCGGAGTTTCCGGTGCCGGGAATGTCCTCGCGTACCGGAACGTCCTGGTGCAGCGCAGACTCCACGAGGGGGGCCACCGCTTCCACCTGTGCCGCCGGCAGGGATGGCGGAGGGAGTTCGCGGACCGTCACCTTGATTTCGGGGGCGGCGGCCCGTGCCCGCGCTATGGCCCGGGCATCGGCGTCCGCGACGGCGGCGGCCCAGTCCCCGGCCAGCACCGGCGGTTCGCGCCGGGCTGCAGTCAGCAACGGGTGACGCTCCACGGCGTCCTGGAACCGCGGTCCCCGCTGGGATGGGTTCAGGGGGGACCGGCCGTTACGCAGAGCCTTGCGCCAGTTGCTGGGAGCGAGGAACGCACCATGGAGCACCCCGGCGCGGGGCGGCTTAGCGGGGGAGGGGGCGGCAGTGGCGTCGTCGTTCATCGCCTCAGGGGCCCCCGACGGATGTCCGGTATCCCCGGTGAGGCGGACCAGAGGGAGGGTTTCGTTCTTGGGGAGCCGCCCAAACAGGGTCTGCACGCTCAGGACCAAGAGCCGCCCGACGCCCGCGAGCACCAGGGTCAGGATGACCAGGAGGAACAGGCCCAGGAACATGAGGAACGCGAGTCCCAGCGTGCCGAAAAACGTCAGGTTGAGAGCGATCGTTGCTGAATCTCCCACGTCATCTCTCCAATCTGCCAGCGGCGGAGCCCGTGCCGGCACCCATCACCACGGGCACCAAGCCCGTCCACTACCTTACGGACTATTTTTCGAAAACAAGGCCGGTTGCGGGGGTGCGGCCGAGGTTGTTTCGAAGCTGTTACCCGATATGACAAGCCGCCGTGCCGCCCGTCTCTGCCGCCTATAGTCGGTAGGGAACCAAGGCAGCCGAGATGCGCCGAAGACCACCGCCAAAGGAGCACCGTTGCGCGAGAATCCAGGCATTGCCGGCAACTGTCCCTGCTTGTCGGGCGAGCTATACAGCGAGTGCTGCGGGCGCTTCCACAACGGCGGAGCCGACGCCGCAACGGCCGAGCAGCTGATGCGTTCGCGCTATACCGCGTTTGTGCTGCTCAACGCGGAATACCTCCGAAAGACGTGGCACCCGAGCACCATGCCGGCTGAGCTGGATCTGGACCCTGCCACGGAGTGGCGCCGCCTGGACATTGTCTCCACGCACCGCGGCGGGCCGCTGGACACTGAGGGCATGGTGGAGTTCAAAGCGTATTTCCGGCACGACGGCGAACGCGGAGTCCACCATGAAACCAGCCGCTTTGTGCGCGAAAACCGGCGCTGGTACTACGTGGACGCCGTGCTTGCTTAGCTCTCGCTGTCGATTTCGTCCGGCGTGAACCCGGCCCGGTCCACCTTGCGGTGGAAGTGCATGCCGGCCAGGCCGCCGAGCACGGCTCCCACGAGCGCAACCACGGCAACCACGACGGCGGCGATGATGCTGGTGACCGTCAGTTCGCCTTCGTTGATGGGGATCCGCGGGAAGCTGTTAAGGGTGGCAAGGACGTTGAACTGCTGTCCTGCGATGAGGCCGAGCAGCGCCACAACAACGGCGGCAATCAGAGCCCAGGCCCACACCATCATGCCCTGCTTGGCCCCGTTGAACCGGGCCATCCGGCCGGCCACGTAGCCCCCTGAATAGTACGAGACGAACAGGATCACCAGCAGGACGATGATGCCCACGAGCCCCACAGTGCCGTTGGTGGCCATCTGGTTGACGGCCTCGTTGACGTCCGTGTGGTTCGCCAGCCCTACCGCGGTCCCCGCTGCGGCAACGAAGGCGGTCAGCAGGACGGCCATCCCGGTCGCGGCCAGCCAGCCGAAAAAGGCCGAGCCCACTTTCACGCCGCCGAACTGTTCCTTCTCGCGGGCGACGGCGGTCTGCCGGTCAGTCAGGCGAGGATCTGCCACTGGAACGGCCTCTGCCGGTGCTGCGGTGTACGGTTCCGCGACAGAAGATCCGGCCGGGTAAGACGGCTCCGTCCCATAAGCAGGCTCAGCGTTTGACCGTTCTGTGTAAGGCTCCGTCTGATCCAAAGCGCGGGTTGGCTCACCGCCGGCGAAGGTTGCATCACGAGCAGTTTCACTGCGCAGATTTTCCCGCCGAGTGCGCCGCGGAAGTCCGTCCCCTGGTTCCATTTCGTTGCTCATGACTCAACTCAACCACTGGTCAGCCGCGATAACAAGGATACTTACTATCTGCTAACGGTAGCTTCGGTGCAGGTTTTCCTTCTTTGAGGCCCCGGGCGTGGCGTCTGCAATCCACGGGCCGGTGCCCTCGGACTGGTCCAGGATTCCGGCCTCCAGCCAGGTGTAATCCCCGGCCAGGACCTTTCCTGCGAGTGCGTGATCAGCGTCGTCGGTGTTGCGCCAGAGCTGGTCAAAGTACTCATCGATGCGGACACGCGACTGCTCGCAGAACGCCTCTGCCAGTTCGTAAGCGCCCGCGGCATGTTCCGGGGTGGTGCGAAGAAGCATCTCGGCCCGTGAACAGCACGCAGCCATGGCGAAGAGTTCGGCACCGATGTCCACCACGCGGCCTAGGAACGCCTGCTTGTATTCCAGCTTCGCCTGCCAGCGGCCCATGCCGTAGAACGTTTGCCGGGCCAGCCGTCGCGACGTCCGTTCCACAAAGCGCAGGTGCTTGGCCAGCCGGCCAAAGTCACTGAAGGAGCGCGGGTCCATCCCGGCGCCGGCCACAAGTTTGGGCAGCCACTTCGCATAGAAGCCTGAGGCCCCGAC
>JBDTQQ010000420.1:0-3188 GCA_039932075.1 Pseudarthrobacter sp.
GCCCGGCGATTGAGGACCGCGGCACGCTCTGCGAGGGCGATCTGTTCCGCGAGGATGTCCGGGTCCACGACCTCGGGGTCGAGGGAGGCGATGTGCTCCATTTTGGCGAGCTGGTTCTTGGCCTGCTCGGCAATGAGGGCGCGGGCCGCAAGGGCCTGCTCCACGCTCATGCCGTCCGGAAGGCCCGTTCCTGCGCCGGGTGCTGGTGCCGGGCGGGGTCCCGCGGGTTCGGGCTTGGCGCCGGCCGGAGAGCCGGGAGCAGCAGGAAGCGGCTTGCCCATTGGCGCGGCGATGATGGGGTTGGCCGAGGTGACGGCCTGTTCCTTGAGTTGCTGAAGCCTCAGCTGCCTGCGGGTGGGAGGACCGCCGGCCGAGAGCTGTCCTTCTTTTTCTTCAAGTTCCTTGATGGTGCGCAGGGCGGCGCGGTCCCGGGCCCTGATCTGCGATGACCGCTGGGCCTGGGTCTGTTCCTGGACTGAATCCACCGGCGCGTCGGCCGCGCGGCGTTGTTTTGAGGCAGGCGAAACCTGGCCCGGGCCCGTGGACCCGGTAGCCGTCTTCTCATCTCTGGCCTGCCGCAGTTCGCGGCGGCTGCGGACGGGGGGCTGTTCCTGACTCATTGAAAACTCATTCAGTACTTGCTGGCTCGTCTGTTTCGGTAATTCGCACAGCTTCGGGAGGTTGACCCTCGGCGTATAGTCCATATTTGGCGATATATTGCACCACCCCGTCCGGCACCAGGTACCAGACAGGGTTGTTCGCTGCCACCCTGGTCCGGCAATCCGTGGAGGAAATCGCCATGGCCGGCACCTCCAGCAGGCTGACATCCTTCCGGCCCATGCCATCGAGCACATGACCCGGCCGGGTCACACCGACGAAATGAGCCAATGACCACAGCTCATCAATGGCTTTCCAGGAGAGGATCTGTGCCAGTGCATCAGCGCCGGTGATAAAGAACAGGTCCGCCTCGGGACGCTGGGTCCGGAGGTCGCGCAAGGTATCAATGGTATATGTGGGGCCGGGCCGGTCGATATCCACCCTGCTCACAGTGAAACGGGGATTCGATGCAGTGGCGATCACCGTCATGAGGTACCGGTGCTCAGGCTTGCTGACCTGCTTGTGCGTCTTTTGCCAGGGCTGCCCGGTGGGGACAAAGACCACTTCGTCCAAACCGAACTTGGCGGCCACTTCACTGGCCGCCACAAGGTGGCCGTGATGGATGGGATCAAATGTCCCGCCCATCACGCCCAGGCGCAGCCGTCCTTGCGCACCTTCACGGTGCAGAACACGGGAAATGTCAGTGGCCTTGGCCGTGGTCGTGCTTGTTGGGGTGCTGACGGTGCGGATCGGCGTGCTCTTCGGTTGCGGCGTGCCGGTTGCCGAGGTTGGAGTACGACAGCGTGACAAACATCATGACCAGGAAGATGGAGAAGATGACAATCCCGAAGACCCACGGCTCTGCCCACAGTGGAGCTGGTGCGTGTTCTTCGCCTTCTGCGGCAACGGTCATGGCGATCTGCTGGAGCAGCATTTTCTCCCCTAGGGTTTCAAGGATGTGGGCAGCGGATCTTTCCCCGCCGTTCCGGTCTTCTGTCTATGTTACCGCGTTGCTAGCCGCGGACTTGGCCCTCGCCCTGCACTATCCACTTGGTGGTGGTGAGCTCGGTGAGGCCCATCGGTCCGCGGGCGTGTAGCTTCTGGGTGGAGATGCCGACTTCGGCACCCAGGCCCAGCTCCCCGCCGTCGGTAAACCGGGTGGACGCGTTGACGATGACTGCCGCCGAGTCAATCTCCGCAATGAACCGCTCCGCATTGGCGAGGTTGTTCGTGAGGATCGCTTCGGTATGGCCGGTGGACCAGGTGCGGATGTGCTTCACGGCGTCATCCAGGCTGTCCACCATGGCCACGGCGAGGTCGAGGTCCATGTACTCGGTGCCCCAGTCCTCATCCGTGGCTGGCGTGGACTCGATGGAAGCAGGCAGGGCGGCACGGATGCGATCGTCCGCGTGGAGGGTGACGCCGGCGCCACGCAGCGCTGCGGCCACGGCCGGCAGCACGGTGGAGCGGGAGTGGACCAGCAGCGTTTCCACCGTGTTGCAGACGCTGGGCCGCTGGGTTTTGGCGTTCAGCAGGATCTCCACCGCCATCTCTTCACTGGCGGATTCGTCGATGAAAATGTGGACGTTGCCTTCACCGGTTTCGATGACCGGAACAGCGGCGTTCAACACAACGGACTGGATCAGGTCCCGGCCACCGCGGGGAATCAGGACGTCGACGCGGCCGCGTGCCCGCATCAGCGCATTGGCGCCTTCCCGGCCGTACTGGTCCACCGTCTGCACGGCGTCAGAGGGCAGGCCCACGCTGTGCAGGGCGTCACGGAGCACCTGGACCAGGGCTTCGTTCGTGGCAGCTGCAGCCGTGCCGCCGCGGAGAATGACGGCATTTCCGCTCTTGAGCGCGAGGCCGGCGATGTCAACGGTCACATTGGGGCGCGCCTCATAGATGGCGGCCACCACACCCATGGGTACGTTAACTTGGCGCAGGCGGAGGCCGTTGGGCAGGGTCTGTCCACGGACCACGTTGCCCACGGGATCCGGCAGCGTGGCGAGGTTTTCCAAGGCGTCCACCAGCCCGGTGATGCGGGCATCGGTAAGGGTCAGCCGGTCCAGCATGGCAGCCGAGGTCCCGTTGGCCTTGCCGGCCGCCACGTCCTTGGCATTTGCAGCCAGGATGACGCTCTTTCGTTCCAGTAGAGCGGCCCCGATGGCGCGGAGGCCACGGTCCTTCCACGCCCGGTTGGCCCGGGACATCCGCCGGGCTGCCTGCTTGGAGCGGTCGGCGATGGCGTGGACAGCGGCCTCGACCTCCTCCGGCGACAGCGGCACTGCAGTCTCCGGCGATGTCGCTTCCGGCGCCTTCGGCGCGGCGGAAACTCCCGTGTTGTCTCCGGAAGTCGCAGCAGTGGGGTGGGTCAGTGCCTCAGTCATGTTCCAAGTTTAGGCGAGTCCGGGGCTCAGACCAGCACCAGGTCATCAACGTGAACAACTTCACGGTCATAGCCGCGGCCCAGCGACTTGCCCAGTTCCTTGGTGGACCGGCCCAGCATTTGGGGCAACTCCGCCGCGGAGTAGTTGACCAGCCCCCGCGCGATGACGGTGCCGTCCAAGCTGACCATTTCGACGGCGTCG
>JBDTQQ010000421.1:0-3182 GCA_039932075.1 Pseudarthrobacter sp.
CCCAGAAGGCGATGCAGGAGTTGTGGCTCGAGCAGCCGCCCATCACCTTGGCACGGGCGTGGCGCATGAAGGAGTTGCCGTTTTCCTGCGGTTCCACCGGGTAGTCCCAGTCGTAGCCGGATTCGAGCAGCTCCATCCAGCGGTCCAGCTGCAGGATTTCGGGCAGGTTGCGGTCATCCGGGCCGGCCTCCACGAGGGCTACGGTCACGTCCGGGTCCTCGCTGAGCCTCGCTGCGACTGCGGCTCCGGCTGATCCGCCGCCGATGACGACGTAGTCGAACCCGCGCCCGGTGACGTCGTCGATGTTGTCGTAATGCATCTAGTTCTCCTTGCTGTGGTCAGCAAACCAGCCGGTGACCTGCGGGCTGGTGTTCTGGTAGATGTGCTTGGCTTCCTGGTATTCAGCCAGGCCGGTCGGACCCAGCTCGCGGCCGACGCCGGACTGGCCGAAGCCGCCCCACTCGGCCTGGGGGAGGTAGGGGTGGTAGTCGTTGATCCAGACCGTGCCGTGCCGCAGACGGGACGCCACGCGCTGCGCCTTGCCGGAATCCTGGGTCCAGACCGCGCCGGCCAAGCCATAGACAGTGTCGTTGGCGGTGGCCACGGCTTCGTCCTCGGTGCGGAACGTTTCCACGGTGACCACCGGGCCGAACGCCTCGTCGGTGACCACGGACATTCCCCGCTGGACGCGGTCCAAGACGGTGGGCTGGTAGTAGAACCCGCCGTCGTACTTTTCTCCCTGCGGCGCCGCGCCCCCGGTCCGCAGCCGCGCACCCTCCTGGATGCCGCGCTGGACATAGGCGTGGACTTTGTCGCGGTGGGCCGCGGAAATCAGCGGCCCGGTTTCGGCGGCGTCGTCAAAGGGGCCGCCCAGCCGGATGGTTTGCGCGCGGCGGACCAGCTCGTCCACGAAGCGTTCGGCGATCGATTCCTCCACCACCAGCCGCGCCCCAGCTGAGCAGACCTGCCCGGAGTGGACGAATGCGCCGTTCAGGGCATTGTCGACGGCGGCGTCGAAGTCCGCGTCAGCAAACACTACGTTGGGGTTCTTCCCGCCAAGCTCCAGTGCCACCTTCTTCACGGTGCCGGCGGCGGCTGCCGCGATGCGCTTGCCGGTTTCCAGCCCGCCCGTGAAGGAGATGAGGTCGACGGCGGGGTGTTCCGAGAGCGGTGCGCCCGCCTCCGCGCCGGCTCCGGTCACGAGGTTCGCGACGCCGTCGGGCAGGCCGAGGTCCTGCAGCAGCTGCATGGCCAGGATGGCTGTGGACGGCGTCAGCTCCGAGGGCTTGAGGACGAAGGTGCAGCCGGCGGCCAGTGCCGGCGCGATCTTCCAGGCCGCCTGGAGAAGGGGGTAGTTCCACGGCGTGATCAGGCCGCAGACGCCCACGGGTTCGTAGACGACTTTGCTGACGACGGCGGCGTTCCCGGCGTCGACTATGCGGCCCGCCTGCTGCCCGGCGAGCCTGCCGAAGTACTCGAAGCAGGCGGCAATGTCGTCCATGTCGATGCGGCTCTCGACCATGCGCTTGCCGGTGTCCAGCGACTCGGCGCGGGCGAACTTTTCCCGGCGTTCGCGCAGTCCGGCGGCCACCTTGAGCAGGAAGGTGCCGCGCTCCGGTGCCGGGACATCCGACCAGATTCCGGAGTCGAATGCACTGCGGGCTGCGGCGATGGCGCGTTCCGCGTCTTCCCGGCCGGCCTCCGACACTGTGGCCACCAGTTCGCCGTCGGCGGGGTTGCGGATTTCGCGGACAACGCCGGACGCGGCTGGCTCCCATGCACCGTTGATGAACAGGGTGGAAGCTGTTTCGGTTTTTTTGGTTTGGGGGACGTCCCGGAGGGGTGTGGCGTAAGTCATACGAAGGACAGTAATGCAGATTGAACGAGTGTTCAATACTTGCCTTGAACGATCGTTCAATGCTATTTATGGAGCTGACCTGCCCGGCTGCCGGTGGTTTAGGACCCGTGCAGCTCGTGGTCCTTGATGGTGTGGTCCTGAATCGGCGCGAAAGCGATTTGTTCGGTGCGGGCGATGCTCCTCTGGATGGAGGCCTCGTCAACGCCGAGAAGTGCCGTCAGCCACATGCCGTTTTGGATGACGACAATGTCAGCCGCCCTCTCCCTGCACGCCTCCCAGGGAAGATCGGGCTGGGCGTTGGAAACCAGTGCAGCGAGGCCATCGAGATAGCGGTCGAAGGCCTCGGCGTTGATCTGTGCATAGCCCTCGTCCGCTTGGGCGAGGGCCCAAAGGTGCAGGCGCAGGGACAGATAGCGGGTGGTCAGCAGATCAGCGCTTGCCACTCGCCGCAGGGCTTTGCGCAGCTGTTCCTCCGGGGCTGACGACGGGTCGGGCGCCACCAGCAGAAGGTCGTGCTCGTCGACCCGGCGCAGGGCTGCCCGTATCAGGCTCGTCTTGTCGTCGTAGTAGTAGTTAACCAGGCCAAGTGCGACGCCGGCTTCGCGGGCCACGGCCCGCATGCTCACGCCCGAAATCCCATGGCGGGACAGCAGATCCAGCGCCGCCTCGAGGATGCGCGACTGCCTGTCCATCTGTTCGCCGGAGTTCACGGCCTTGGTCCCCATCTGGCCAGACTATTGCCTAACCGTAACCAGTGCACTTTGAGGGGCTGCCACCGGAGGCGACGAGTGCGAGAGCGGTCAGCGTTTCCTGGTACTGATGCTCTCGTCACCCTGAAGTCTGAACGCGCCCGCTCCCGTTTGAAAGGCCTTCCCCTCGGCCCAGAGAGTCATCGCCCGACAAGACCCATGTGCGTATCGTTGTAGCGGTTTCCCTGCACCCCAATCCGGCTGGCGCCGGCATTCAGGTCGGCCACCTCATCGGCGGACAGCGCAACGGTTGTGGCGGCCGCATTCTCTTCCAGGCGCTCACGGCGGCGGGTCCCGGGGATCGGCACAATCCAGGGCTGCTGCGCCAAAAGCCAGGCCAGGGCGACTTGCCCGGGGGTGACGTCCTTGGCGGCGGCGAGTTCGGCGACGTGCTGGACCAGGGCCTGGTTGGCGGCCCGGTTTTCCGGTGTGAAGCGTGGGATGCTGCCCCGGATGTCCCCGTCGGAGAACTGCGTGGATGGATCGACTGTTCCGGTGAGGAACCCCTTGCCGAGCGGGCTGAAGGGCACGAACCCGATTCCCATTTCCGCCAAAGTGGGCAGCACCTCCGGTTC
>JBDTQQ010000422.1:0-3177 GCA_039932075.1 Pseudarthrobacter sp.
ATACCCGGCCGCAGTTCGAACAAGTGATTTGGTAGGAGCGCGAAATGGTCAGGACAGGGATGAAGAACAAGGTGAACTTCCGGGCGTGCTCATCGAGGTAATGCTGCACGAACTGTCCGCAGTTCCGGCAGGTGGCCGGCCGGCCCGGCAGTGCGCGGACAACGGTCTTGAGGCCAAAGATCAAAAGCATAGAAGGGTCCCCTTCCGGGATTCCTGCATTGGGGAGACGCCGGACTTCCTGCGCGGCACCGGCGCAAAGTCCGGCCACGCACTACCCGAGCCTATCGCGGGGAAGCTAAGCGTGCTTAGTAGTTCCGCCGGTGCTTCAGTCGCGGCAGCACCACCGCGAACACGCCCGCCGCGGCAAAGCCCAAAAGTCCGGTGGCCGAAACCCCCGCCCCCAGCGTCGCCAAAGCAGTGACCCCGGACAGCAAAACAGGCCCGCCGGTTGACCCGGCGTCGGCGATGAACCGCCACAGGCCCAGGAACTGGCCCCGGCCGCGGTCCGGCGAGAAGTCGGCGCCGAGCGTCATGATGAGCCCGGAGCTGATGCCGTTGCCAAAGCCGATCAGCAAGGACGCCAGCAGCAGGCCGGTAAACGAGGCAGACAACGGAATCAGCAGCATGGCGATGCCCATGATGACGGTGGACGGGATGGCGACAAACAGCCTGCCGCGCCGGTCCATCACCTTGCCGGCGGGGTAGAACACCAGCATGTCGATCGCCCCGGATAGCCCGTAGATCACCGATGCCTGGGCCGGCTGCAGCCCCAGATGGTCCGCCCACAGCGGGATCACCACCTGACGGGAAGCGCGCAGCGCGCTGAGCAGCAGGATCCCCACGCCCAGCGTCAGGAACACCCCGGCATGTGAGACCGCCACATTCCGCAGCGTCGGCTCCGGAGTCTTGTGGCCGCCGTCGGGCGCTGGCGGGACCACCAGATCCGGGATGGTGACGGCCAGGACGGCAGCCGCGGCCATCCCCACCACTCCCACCCAGTAGGCCCCGGCGATCCCCGCGAACTGCATCACGCCGGCACCAATGAACGGCCCCACGAAGACGCCGATCCGGCTGACCCCGCCCAGCGTCGAGAGTGCCCGCGCCCGGAACTGAATGGGCACGGCCTCGGTGAGGTACTTCTGCCGCGCCAGGCTGAAGACACTCGCGGCCATCCCGACGACGATCATCGCCACCGCGAGCAGCCAGAGTCCGTTAGGGATCAGGGAGGACACCGCGGCGGCCGCGAGCGCGAGCGCACCAACCGCGGCGGCGCCGACGATCGACCAGCGTTCGCCGAACTTAAGCGTAATAAGGGAGGCGGGCAGGTTGAAGAACCACGAGCCGAGCCCGATCAGCGTGACGATCAGCGCGGAAACCGCCACCGAGGCACCGAGGTCCCGAGCGGACAGGACCACCACCGGAAGCACTGCGCCTTCGCCGATGCAGAACAGCAGCGCAGGGCCGAACGCGGGTAGGGCGATGCTTCGGAAGTTGAACGGCTGCGGGGTTCCTGGCGAAGTCATCAGATTTATCTTATGCCGCGGGAAATTCCCCAGTGTTCAGGGGGTCACAAGCGGCCCTGCGAGGACTAACGTTTGCCTTGTGGGGCCGTTTCCCCGTGCCCCTCACAGCCGAGGAGGTCTCATGGGTGAGGTGTGGATCCGCACCATCAGCAACAGCCTGGTCCGGGCAGACAAAATCACGGAAATCGCGTCCACCCGGGGGTCTCTCCACGATGACCAGGGTTACGCACTAAAAGTCATCGTGGACGGCAAGGCCCACGTAATTATTGACGACGGCGGGCTGCCCGGCTCGTCCTCCGAGCGGCAGGAGTATGCGGGGCACCTCGAAGACGCCCTGCTGCTCGCCCTCGATGAGGCACGAGGGTCTGACGCCTCCGTTGTGGTCAGCTTCGAGCCGGAAACAGAGCGCTGGGCTCTCGCCCCCGCCGCGGAGCTGGCCGGCAGGATTCCCGCCGCCGGTTAACGTCCGGTCAGGTAACGTCCGACGGCGGGGACTTCCGCTCAGAGCGTCAGTTCCGAGCGCACTGCTTCAGGCAGCCACGCGGGGTGTGTGGTTTGCCGTGTGCACCGACTGTGATGTGACCCTTGGCGAGAACCCGCTCTTCTGGCAGCCTCGATCAGGGAAGGCGCGCGGTTGGCGGCGCGGCACGGCGCCTTAATGCCGTCGCGCTAGACAGCGCTTCAGTTCCCCGGAATGTCTGCACCGCTAAGTGTGCGCAGTGCTGCCCGGAGCCTGATGTCGGCGTCGTTGGCGACGTCCCGGACGGCCGGGCTGTCACTGAGCTTGACCATGGTCTGGGGGTCGATGGCCTGGATCGTTGTCTCCGAAGCGTCCTTGCCCCGGCGGACGACGACGTTGCAGGGCAGCAGGGCGCCCATGTCCGGTTCCGCGGAAAGGGCCCGGTTGGCCAGGGCCGGGTTGCAGGCGCCCAGGATGATGTAATCACCGAGGTCATCGGCGGCAGCGGCACCGAGTTTGGCCTCAAAGGTGGCCCGGACGTTGATCTCCGAGAGAATGCCGAATCCTTGTCCGGCGAGGGCCTCGCGGGTGCGCTGGACTGTTTCATCCCAGGCTAGCGGGACGGTGACGGTATGCGTATAGCTCATGGCTGCTCCTGCAGGGGTAGTCCGGGGGGTTCAGGCGAGGGAGAGGAAGAGTTTTTCCAGGTCCTTGGTGTCCATGCTCGAGTCGCCGCGGACAAGGCACTGCTCGAGGCCGGTGGCGATGATGGCGAAGCCTGCCCGGTCCAAGGCCTTCGAGACGGCTGCGAGCTGGGTGACGATGTCCTTGCAGTCCTTCCCCTCTTCGAGCATGCGTGTAACGCCGGCGAGCTGCCCCTGGGCGCGCTTGAGCCGGTTGATGATGGGGGTGAGTTCTGTCGAATCAAGTTCCATGGCGGACTCCAAAGCTGGGCGGGTACTTTGCCAACTCTATACCCCGGCGGGTATAAAAGCCAGCAGCGGGACGTCGGTATCCAGCCTGCCGACGACCACTTGCAAGATACCCCCCTGGGTATTATCGTTGTGAGTAGACCAACGGAGGAACCCCTCCGGAAACTCCCCCACCGCCCATTGAAGGAGAGCTCCATGCTTATCGAGCGCATTTACGACGAAGACCTTGCCCAGGCCAGCTATTTCATTGGCTGCCAGGCCA
>JBDTQQ010000423.1:0-3167 GCA_039932075.1 Pseudarthrobacter sp.
GCCCTCAACGCCGCGTCGGCTGCCTTGTGCGAACGGCTCGGCATGCGGCTCGAGGCCCGGAACGTGGAAAAGTGGCACTACAAGGGCGAGTGGGCCACCGAGCTGGTCTATGCGATTTTGGCGGATGAATGGCGCGCCCGTTGACGGGACGGTTAAGGCGCGGGGGCAGCTACGCCCGGCCCTTGAGGATCAGGTTCCAGTAGACCTTCGGGAAAATGTCGCGGTCCACCACCCATGACACCCGGCTTTCCTTCCAGGTGGGCACCTTGGGGATGGTGGGCATGGGCCGGTAGTCGGCGTCGAACTCGGCGAACACCACGGTTGAGCGGGAGACAGTGAACGGGCACACCGCGTAGCCGTCGTACTTCTGCGTCAGAGGCGTTCCCTTCCGGGCAGCGACCAGGTTCTTCGCCAGTACTTTCGTCTGCTTGCGCAACGCGCCGCCGCACTTGGAATTGGCGGTTGCGGCGGCGTCGCCGAGGGACCAGACATTGGGGTAGCGGACATGCCGGAGGGTTTCCGGGTCCACCTGCACGAACCCCCCGCGATTGCCCGGTGCCGGCAGGTCCGTGGCCTTAAGCCAGTCCGGTGCCGACTGCGGCGGAACGGCGTTGAGGACGTCGTAGCGGATCTCCTCGGTGGTACCCGTCGCGTTATCGCGGACCAGCACGGTCCGTCCGAGGGGGTCCACGGCTGTCAGTTCGCTGTTGAGGCGCAGTTCGATGCCATATTCGGCGATCTTCCGGTTGAGCTCGTCGTCCACGCCGGGGACGCCATAAACGGTGGGATAGGGCTGGACCATCACCACGCGGATGTCATCGAGGACCCCATGTTCCTTCCAGAAATCGCAGGCCAGGTACATGGGCTTCTGGGCGGCGCCGGCGCACTTGGCCGGTCCGGCGGGCATGGTGAACACCGCGGTGCCGGCTTTGAGGCTGCTGAGGAGGGTCCAGGCCTTGGGCGCCAGATCAAACTCGTAGTGTGAGGCGCCGAAGGGCGAGTGGACCGCCGCTTCAAGGCCCGGGATGTTGTCCCAGTCCAGCTGCAGGCCCGGGCAGACCACCAGGTGGCCGTAGGTGATCTGCTCGCCGGAATTCAGCGTGACGGTGTTGGCTACGGCGTTGATGACCAGGGCTCCGTCCCGGATCCACTCGACTCCGGGGGGAGTGACGGAGGCCTGCGAACGGATGGCCTCCGCCGCTTTGGCCTTGCCGCCGGCGATGTGGGAAAAGAGCGGCTGGTACAGGTGGTGGTCTTTAGGTTCGACGACGGCGATATCCTTTACGCCGTACCGGTGCAGTCGTGCCGCAAGGGAAATCCCTGCGTTGCCGCCGCCGATGATGAGGACCTCGTGATGCGTAGCGTCAGACATGGCCTCAGTCCTTCTCAGTCAGGGCCGACGCTTTGTGGGCCGCGCGGGCACCGGTCTTGGCGGACTCCACCACGTACTGCGGTTCTGCTTCGCTGGCCCGGTGCTGGTTTCCGTCGAGTTCAAAATCGCCGGTCTTCTTCTCCACGATCTTGCCGTGGGTGGGCCCCTGGGGCGTGTTCCATTCCACGGAGGTTCCCTTGCGTAGCGACATGTCTGCTCCTTCGGCCCGGGGTGAGAAACAAGCTGCACACAATAGTAAGCATGGTTAGTATCGCCGGTCACCGGTTGACCTGATCGACTGCTCCGTAACCGCCGTTTTGGGCAGGCCGAAAAGGCCCGTTACGGAGCTGTCGATGGGGTTGTTTGTCCATCGGCGGGTGCGGTTCCGCCACTACCCGCGGTCGGCGGTGCCGGCGCCTCAGCGGTGGGAGCGGACGACGGCGGCGTGTCGCCTTGAGCTGGCTGCGTCTGTTGCGTGGTGGGCGGCGCGGTGGCCGCGCCGTTGCCGGTGGGGACCGGCGCTGGTGCCGTCGACCCGGGGGAGGGCGGCGATGTCGAGCCCGTTGTGGGGGCCGGAGTGGCAGTTGCGGTGCCGGCCTTTGTGGCGCTGGGGTCGGCCTTAATGATGGCGGTGATCTGTTCCTTGTATGCCGCCAGCCTGGCCTGGATTTCACTGAGTGGCACATTCTGGATGTTCCTGCCGTAAGCGGCAATCTCGGCCCAGAGCGCATTCAGCCGGGCCATGCTGTCTTCGCCCAGCGGGCCGTCCAGGGTAAGGACCAGCTGGCTCGCCAGAGCGTAGGTGAGGCACTCCAGGCAGTTGTAGTTGGCGGCAGCTGACAGGTTTTCCGGGACGATGACGTCAGCCTGGCCCACAATAAGCACCACCTGGAAACCCACCGCCACTGCCGCGCAGCCCGAGCAGCTGGCAAAGGCATAGGCCTCATTGGTGGCGTCGACGGGTTCGCCATCCTCGGCCCAAACCAGGGCGAAGGCCACGCTGTACTTCGCCGAACCGTCGGTCGTGTTCACTGCCAGCGCCTGGTTGCCGTCGGCCTCGGGAGCCGCGGGCAGGTCGAAGGGGAACACCCAGGACGGTGCGCTCGCGGCACCCGAATCGGCTGTCCCTGAACGGGTGCCCGCAGCGGTGGCCGCAGCTGCGCCGGCGGGCACCAGCACCATGCTCAGCTGCGGATTCTCCCGAGTGGGCAGGTCCGCTCCCGCAGGCCACAGGGCCACAGTGCTGCCCGCCTGCCCCTCCCGGAGCACGGTACGGGACTGCGGAAATATGGAAGTGGTGGCGTCTGCCAGCGTCCCGCGTTCGTACGGCTGGACCGGTCGGTACGTCCCGCCGTCGGGCCACCATGCCCACGCGAGTCCGGCCAGGACCGCCGCAACGGCTGCCATGGCGGCGCCCCGCTGCAGCGCTTTACCGCGGGTTTTTCGCCACAGCCCGGTAACCACCTGCCGCAGCAGCCGCCACAGAATGTAGAGCATGCCCAGCATCGGAAGGGCCACGGCCACAATGGCCAGAACGCGAACTGCCGCCCCGGCCAGATCCCCGGCGGAGGCGCTAGCGGAAAGCAGCGCCTGTTGCCGGAGCACGCCGTCCCACGCGGTGGCGAGTAACCGCGGCAGGGCGAGCACCATCATCACCAGGCTGAACAGCAGCATTGGCACAGTCATCAGGACCCAAAGCGTCACCACGGAGCGTGCCCACGGCTTCAGGACTCGGCCTTCCGGCTTGCCCCAACGCCAGGGAAGGAGGCCCAAAAGGGTCGGCTTGATGCGCTGG
>JBDTQQ010000424.1:0-3163 GCA_039932075.1 Pseudarthrobacter sp.
GAGTTACAGAACGTCGGTATCGCCGCTGGCCTTGAGCGCATCAACGGCCTGCTTGACCCGCTGGGAATGTTCCTTGGTGGTCACCAAGAGGGCATCTCCCGTGTCCACAATGACAACGTCCTTAATACCGATCAGCGCGATAACACGCTTAGTGTCGGATACCACCACGCCGCTGGCATTCTCAGTGAACACACGCGCACCCTCACCGATGACCGTGACGTCGTCCACTTCCCGCGCACTGTTGAGCCGGCCCACCGAAGCGAAATCCCCGACGTCGTCCCAGCCGAAAGTGCCCGGCACCACGGCGACGTCGCCGGCGGCCGCAGCTGGTTCAGCCACTGCGTAGTCGATGGCAATCTTGGGCAGCGTGGGCCAGACCCGCGCTGTCACGGCATCACGTTCAGGTGTGTCCCAGGCCTGGGCGATCTCCAGCAGGCCCTTGAACAGTTCAGGCTGGTTGGCTTCAAGGTGCTTGAGCATCAGGGCCACCGGAGCCACGAACATGCCCGCGTTCCAGACGTACTCGCCGCTGTCCACGTACTGCTGGGCAACTTCCTCGTCCGGCTTCTCCACGAACTCCACCACCGCCTGGGCGCTGGGCGCACCGTCTATGTGGAGCTCCTGCCCGGCCCGGATGTAACCGAAGCCCGTGGACGGATGGGTGGGCTTGATACCAATGGTCACGATCTTGCCGGCGGCCGCCGTGTAAATGGCTTCGCGGACCGCTGCCTGGAAGAGGTGGTCCGGGCTAATCACCTGGTCCGCGGCGAACGAGCCCATGATGGTGTCCGGATCACGCTCGTGCAGGATGGCCGCGGCCAGGCCGATCGCGGCGCCGGAATCCTTCGGCTCGCTTTCGAGGACCAGGTCCGAGTCCTGCACTTCAGGCAGCTGGCGGCACACGGCGGCCCGGTGCGCAGTGCCGGTGACCACCAGGACCCGCCGGCCCGCGAGGGGCTCCAGGCGGTCGTAGGTGGCACGCAGCAAAGTGCTGCCGGAACCGGTGAGATCGTGAAGGAACTTGGGAGCTGCTGCACGTGACAGGGGCCAGAGGCGGGTCCCCACTCCGCCAGCCGGAATCACCGCTATGAAGCGGTCAAGGGGTGATGCCGGGCTTGTCACTTTGTCTGTACTCATCAGGGCCTACTTTAGCCGACCTACCCCCGGGTCCCGGTTGTGGTGGGGTCAGGAGGCCTTTGTCGGGCTGCACAATGTGGCCTTTATCTCAATAAAAACCAAAACCCCGGCATTGCGGGGTCACCAAGTGGTTCCTAAATTGAATAAGCTGTTAGCGAAGCCTACATTTAGGCTCTGAGCTACGAGTGCTCTCGCAGCAGGCGTTCCCCCCGCGTGGATCTCATGCCAGCGCCGCTGTGTTGCAGGGAGGTTTATCAGTGCCGACGAAACCAGCTGGCACCTTGTACCGCGGCCGTGAAGGCATGTGGTCCTGGGTAGGACACCGTATTACCGGTGTAGTGATCTTTTTCTTCTTGTTGGTCCATGTGCTGGACACCTCATTGGTGCGCGTGTCCCCTGAGGCCTACACCGCAGTCATCGGTGCATACAAGAACCCCCTCATGGCCCTGGGTGAAACGGGCCTTGTTGCCGCCATTGTCTTCCACGCCTTCAACGGGCTTCGGATCATTGCGGTCGACTTCTGGAAGAAGGGCGCCAAGTACCAGCGCCAGATGCTGTGGACCGTCCTGGCCCTGTGGGTAGTTGTGATGGTCGGCTTCTCCATTCGCCACCTTTCCCTCGCTCTTGGAGGTCACTAAGCCATGACTGCAACTATCGACAGCCCGCGCAGCGGGAAGATCTCCCCGCAGTACCGCCGCACCGGCGGATCCAAGGGCAACTTCGAAATGCTGGCCTGGCTGTTCATGCGCCTCTCCGGCGTTGTGTTGGTGGTGCTGATCTTTGGCCACCTTTTTGTGAACCTCCTGGTGGGCGAAGGCATCCACGCCATCGACTTCGGATTCGTCGCCGGCAAGTGGGCTGACCCGTTCTGGCAGATCTGGGACCTCGCCATGCTGTGGCTGGCCATGCTGCACGGCACCAACGGCGTCCGCACCATCATCAACGATTACGCCGAGAAGGATTCCACCCGCCTCGCGCTCAAGATCGTCCTGTACGCGGCCACTACCGTGATCATCGTCCTGGGTACCCTGGTGATCTTCACCTTCAACCCGTGCCCCGTAGTTGACGGTGTGCCGCTGCCGGGCGGCTTCTGCCCCGCGTAGCCACATCCTGGCCGTCGCCCACGGGCCACGGCCCGTGTTTTGCGGCGCAGGTAACGCCTGCCCGTTGTTTTATTGCGAATTTTGAGAGAAAGAGCGCCAAAGTATGCAGGTCCATAAGTACGACGTCGTCATCGTCGGTGCCGGTGGCGCTGGCATGCGCGCCGCGATCGAGTCCGGTCAGCGCGCGCGCACAGCAGTACTGACCAAGCTTTACCCCACCCGCTCGCACACCGGTGCGGCGCAGGGTGGCATGTGTGCGGCCCTTGCCAACGTCGAGGAAGACAACTGGGAATGGCACACCTTCGACACCGTCAAGGGCGGCGACTACCTGGTTGACCAGGACGCCGCCGAGGTCATGGCGAAGGAAGCGATCGACGCCGTCCTGGACCTGGAAAAGATGGGCCTGCCGTTCAACCGCACGCCCGAGGGCCGGATCGACCAGCGCCGTTTCGGCGGCCACACCCGCGATCATGGCAAGGCCCCGGTCCGCCGCGCCTGCTACGCCGCCGACCGCACCGGCCACATGATCCTGCAGACCCTGTACCAAAACTGCGTCAAGCACAACGTTGAGTTCTACAACGAGTACTACGTCCTGGACCTGCTGACGGTCGAGGAAGACGCCGTCCGCGAAGACGGCACGCCGTACAAGCAGAAGCGCGTCGCCGGCGTCGTGTCCTACGACCTCGCCTCCGGTGAACTGCACGTCTTCCAGGCCAAGTCCGTGGTGTTCGCCTCCGGCGGCGCCGGCAAGGTCTTCAAGACCACGTCCAACGCCCACACCCTCACCGGCGACGGCATGGGCATCGCGTTCCGCCGCGGCATCCCCCTGGAGGACATGGAGTTCTACCAGTTCCACCCGACAGGACTCGCCGGCCTGGGCATCCTCCTCTCCGAGGCCGCCCGCGGCGAAGGAGCGATCCTGC
>JBDTQQ010000425.1:0-3155 GCA_039932075.1 Pseudarthrobacter sp.
GGCGTCACCGGGCTGTCGCTGCCGAAGCAAATGGGAACGCCGGCCGAATAGAACGAGGCAAACGTGTT
The DNA here is from genome assembly GCA_039932075.1 of Pseudarthrobacter sp. Taxonomy (GTDB): domain Bacteria; phylum Actinomycetota; class Actinomycetes; order Actinomycetales; family Micrococcaceae; genus Arthrobacter. Next base: position 69 of record JBDTQQ010000425.1, read on the forward strand.
CATGGACCGGCTGCGGTCACCGAGTCGCTGCTGGTACATCCCGCCGTCGTTCCCCCACGCGGCGTCGAAGCGGGGCTGGGCGCTAACCGTGACGGAGTACCGGGCAAGCTGCTGTACAGCGCTGGCGTCCGCCAGTTCCACGTGCTCAAAACGGTGGCCGGCAGCACGGATCCGCTGCTCCCCCACTTCAGCGGCGGCGAGCTCCAAAGCCTCCAGCGCGGCGTCGAGACCGGCGTCACCGATGACGTGGAAGCCGCCTTGAATGCCCAGGAGGGAGCAGGCTGCCAAGTGGGCGCCGGCCTGCGCGGCGGTGACGTACAGGCCGCCACGCTCGTCCGGCGCGTCGGTGTAGCCGGCCCGCAAGGCCGCCGTCCGGGAACCAAGGGAACCGTCAATGTTCAGGTCACCGGCGAGGCCGCGCACGGGGACGGCGAGCCCGTCCAGCAGTTGCCTGGCATGTCCCTCGGAGGTGGCCAGTTCGCCCCAGTAGGAAAGCACTTCCGGCACAGCTCCCCCAGCGGTGTCGGTATTCCATGCGGTGGCGAGCCGAAGATCGGCAACTCCGCTGATGTGGGGCGCCGCCATCTCCGCCACAGCCACGTAGCCGTTCGCAGCCGCTTCCGTGAGAGCGCGCTGCTGGTATCCGCGGAGACTGGATTCGGGAAGACGCCGCGCAGCCTGGTGTGCCGCAGTGTGCGCAGCCCGCAGGACCTGCGCGCCCGAGTTATAGCCGTCCAGGCCGGCGAGCCCGGCGGCGGCAGCAAGTGAAGAGGAAACCAGGGCCGAATGCGCGTCCACCCGCGACAGGAAGACATGACGGCCCCCGGCGGCCTGCTCCAGTTCATCGGCTGCGGGCAGGGCAGGATCCTCCCATGCGGAATCGTCCCAGCCGTGGCCCAGGACCGGGCCTTCACCCCGGGAAGCAGCCACAGCGTCGAGGAGTTGCCGGGCGGACCGGACACCGCCGAGTTGCAGGGCATCCAGCGCAATACCGGTCTCCGTGAGATGTACGTGCGAATCCACAAACCCCGGTGCAACGAGGGCGCCTCGAAGGTCAATGATCTCCATGGAGGAGTCGGCAATCGAGGACGCAGCCTGTTCGGAGCCCACCCAGGCAACGGTGTCGCCGTCCACCACCATAGCGGTGGCCAGCGGATCAGCTGCAGAGTACACAGAGCCGTTGCGGTACAGAACCACCTTGCGTTCGGACGGGGCGGGCACGGTGGGACGTTCAGTCATAAGGCAAGGCTCCTGGATGAGGGACGCAGCAAAAGCTGCCGATACGGGACACTGGATTTTCAGAGGGGTCTGCTGGCTGGTGCCTCAGAGGACGGAAGAGTAGGCCACAACACCGCGGCGGATCAGGGAAATGGCTTCCGAACACAGCCGGGCGAGGCGCGGATCCAGGCCGGGAATCTTTGCCAACTGGTCCAGGAGGTCGACGACCTGCTTGACCCAGCGCACAAAGTCGCCTGCCGCCAGGTCCGTTCCGTTCAGCACTTCCTGGAGGTGGCGGCCCTTCGCCCACTTGTACATGGGCCACACCAGTCCCAACTCCGGTTCACCGGTCAGAGGAAGCTTGTTTTGTTCTTCCACGTCTTCCAGTGCTGACCATTCACGGACCACCAGGTCCACCGACGTTTCGAGCGCGATGCTCGGCATCCGCGGGCGGAGACCCCTGTCCTCGCGTTTGGCCTGGTACACCAGGACGCTTGCCAAGGCTGCAACTTCGACGGCGTCCAGGTCACTGAAAGCGCCCAAACGCAGTGACTGGGAGATCAGGAGGTCCTTCTCGCCATAGATCCGGCGGAGGCGCTGGCCGTCAGTACTGATGGACTGGCGACCATCTGCACCTGCCTCCAGGTAACCGTAGGCCGACAGGACGTCGCATACACGGTCAAAGGTCTTGGCGATGGTGTTGGTGCGGCCTTGGATCTGGCGGATCAGGCCGTCCGTTTCACGGCGCAGTTTCCACCAGCGCTCTGACCAGCGGGCATGGTCCTCACGCTCGCTGCAGCCGTGGCACGGGTGGGCCCGGAGCGCCCGGCGCAGCTCTGTGATCCGTTTCTCCTGGTTGGGCATGACACTACCCAACCCAAAGTCCGTGCTTCGGCCGGGCGCCGGTGGCCGGTTTTCGCGCAAGGCATTCCTTGCTGAGGCGGCGAGGTCGCGCCGGGACTTGGGGACCTTGGCGTTAAACGCCTTTGGAATCCGAATCCGTGTCAGGGGAGAAATAGGGCCTTCAAGATCCTCGGTGCCGATCCGGCGGAGCTGGTTATCCAGCGTCAGGACGGCCGGCCGCGGCTCCCGGCCGCTGTGGTCCGAACTCAGCACAACGGCCAGCCCGGGTGCCCGCCCTCCCGGCACGTCCACCACATCACCGGGCATCAGCCGGGCCAGTGAGTCCTCGTTCAGGGACTTCCGGGCGCGGGACTTGGTGCGTGAGGTAACGCTTTCGGCGTCGGAGAGTTCGCGGCGCAGCCGGGCGTACTCGGTAAAATCACCGAGGTGGCACGTCATGGATTTGGCGTACCCCGTGAGGGACTCCTCCCTGCTGCGCACCTGCTTGGCGAGGCCCACCACGGAGCGGTCCGCCTGGAATTGCGCGAATGAAGACTCAAGGATTTCACGGGCGCGGGTCCTGCCGAACTGGGCCAGGAGATTGATGCTCATGTTGTACGTGGGCCGGAAGCTTGAATTCAGCGGGTATGTTCGGCGCGAGGCGAGGCCTGCTACCGCCGCCGGGTCCGTACCCGGCTGCCAGAGGACAACGGCATGGCCTTCGACATCGATGCCACGACGGCCGGCTCGTCCGGTCAGCTGGGTATATTCCCCCGCCGTGATGTCCACGTGGGCTTCCCCGTTGAATTTGTCCAGCTTTTCCAGGACCACGGAGCGGGCGGGCATGTTCACGCCCAGGGCGAGAGTCTCAGTGGCGAAAACAGCTTTAACCAGGCCTTCGACGAAGAGTTTCTCCACCACTTCCTTGAAGGTGGGCAGCATGCCCGCGTGGTGGGCGGCGAATCCCCGCAGCAGGCCGTCCCGCCACGTCCAGAAACCCAGGATGTCCAGGTCATCGGACGGGAT
>JBDTQQ010000426.1:0-3143 GCA_039932075.1 Pseudarthrobacter sp.
GGGACGGCATAGCCGCCATGGTGGAAGGCACCGGGGAGGCCTCAGACAAGCGACATATGCCGCCGGGCGATGCCCCGGGCGGGCACACAGAAGCTCAGGAACCCCACCGCGCCGTGTCGCCGCAGTACCCTCCCTCACCATTCTTCGACCAGGACGGGGTGCATGACATATACCGCGACTGGAACCGTGTGCTGGCCGACTACGACGGCGATCGGATGATGGTTGCCGAGGCATAGGTGGAACCCGCGGAACGGTTGGCCCGGTATGTCCGCAAGGACGAAATGCAGCAGGCCTTCAACTTCGATTTCCTCCTCGCAGGGTGGAACGCGGAACGCATGGCCGAAGCAATCGAAGATTCCCTCCGTGCCGACGCCTCTGTCGGAGCGCCCTCCACCTGGGTGCTGAGTAACCACGACACCGTCCGCCACAGCACCCGGTTCGGCCTGAAGGATCCCACCACCTTCCCGAAGGGCATTGCCGCCGCGGATGAGCAGCCGGACGCGGCCTTAGGACTGGCACGCGCCCGCGCGGCTACCCTGGTTTCCCTTGCGTTGCCGGGTTCCGCCTACATCTACCAAGGCGAGGAGCTGGGCCTCCCTGAGCACACCTCGCTGCCCGACGCAGCCCGGCAGGATCCCACTTTTTTCCGTACCAACGGCGTGGAAGTCGGCCGCGACGGCTGCCGGGTTCCTCTTCCCTGGAAGGCAGAGGAAGCCGGTTATGGGTTCGCGGAGGCTTTCACTCGTGAAGGCGGCCCTGACGCCGTCGGTCCGGCCGCGCCGTGGCTGCCCCAGCCAGAGTACTTCAGGGACCTTGCTGCGGACCGGCAGGACGGCGTCGCCGGTTCCACCCTGGAGCTGTACCGCTCGGCTCTCGCCTTCCGCTCCGCCAACGGCCTAGGGTCCGGAACGTTCCAATGGGCCGACCTTCATCAACCGGCCAACGGTGTACTGGCTTTCAACAACGGCAGAGTCTTGGTCCTCAGCAACATGGGTTCTTCGCCGGTGTCGGTGCCCGCCGAATATACGGTGGCTCTCGTGAGCGGGCGAGGGCCCAGCGAGGCTGTGGTCGAGATACCGCCGAACAGTGCGGCCTACCTGACTCCCAAATAAACCTCCGCGGCAGTGTAGTCAGCCGGCGTGTCCAGCTTCGCGGAAACCAAGGATCTCTAGGGGTCGCGGCGTCCTTTGGGCGAGACGGAAGTGCGGGCCCGCACGCTAGCGAACGCGTTCGGCGCGGCTGAAGCGTGTCCGGGCCCCGGCGCCGATGTGGATCAGGACGGGTGTGTGCTTTCCCACCACTGCGTCCAAGGCCGCGACGAGCGCAGTGACTTCTGCAGCCAAAAGGTGCGGTGCAACGCCCTGGCGCGGTTGAAGCCTGATTTTCAGGGCCGGCGTGCCGTGGACGTCGTAGGTGGCCACCGTGGCACCGGCAAGATCCGGGCGTTCCGCCAAGGCATGCTTCAGCGCCTGCTCCGCGACTCCCCCGCCGATCCGCACGTCTCCGGGGACCGCGCCGGGATCGAATTCGGCCACCAGGAGGTTGCTCCGGCCTTTGCCCTGCTGGGCAATCCAGGCAACCATTAGGCCAATCAAGATCACCAATGCGATGGCCATCATGATCCACAGCCAGCTTTCGGGACGGCCGGGAAACCGGGTGCTGTCAAACGCCTGGTTCAGCCCGTTCCAGGCCGCACCCGACCACCCGTGCCACCACGTTCCCACGGCGGGCACGGTGGCCAGCAGCACCAGGAGGATGCCCACCGCGAGCAGTTTGAAGCCAAGGATTCCGATCAGGATCCGGTTAAGAAGCGATGGTGTGCTGGTCATGCGCCAATCACCCCTACGGTGGAAATGTTGACGCGGACTTCCGGTACCGGATCCAGCGCCATCTCCCTGAGTTCGTCTTCGACGGCGGCAAGCACGGCCTGCTCTGTCACCGGCACTCCCGAGGTGGGCCGGACATTCACGATGACCTGCCGCTGCGAAACCACCACCATGACCTGTTCCGGAGTGACATTGGCGGCAATCCTGGCTCTGCGGGCCAGGGCCGACGCGATGACCTCGTCATCCACCACCACAGCGGCTGAGGAATCGCCGCCGTTCAGTACGTGCCGCGCCCGTCTGCCGGGCAGCACGGCGTTGAGTAGAAAAAAGAGACCCACCATCGCAAGCACGGCACCCCCTGCACCGAGCAGCAGCGGCGGCAGTCCGGCCGGCAGTGCAACGATGCGTTCCGCGGCCAGTTGGGGTTCAATCAGCCAGGCCGGTTGCCCTATGGCGTGCACGGCCGATTCGAGCAGGCCGTAGCCGGCAAGCACCATCACCAGCACGGCCGCCACCACCGAAACCGCAGCCCGCGACGAATGCGTCTCCAGGTGCACCACCCTGCGCATGTCCAACTGACGCCTGTCGGGTGCGGGGGCGGCTTCCCTGGGGCCCGCCAAGTGCTCATCCACCAACTTGTGGCTCACTGGACCCTGCCTCCCTCGCTTGGCTTGACACCACTGATGCGGATATCCACCCTGCTCAGGCGCGCGCCGCTCAGCACCGTGACGGTGGAAAGGATCCTGCTTTTGGCTTCCACCGTCCGGTCCCAGATGGGTCCGCCGAACGCGGCGACCCTGCCAGCGTCCCGCAGCACGGCGGTCAGGGGCGGAATCCTGATCGGTGAGACAAGCGCAAGAGCCAGCAGGCCGTCGTCGTCCGACCAGTCCGCCCGCACATCGTGCGCCTCCACCCCGAGGGCCTCGGCGGCCGCTGCCTTGGCAAGGCTGGTCAGGGCCTGTGTGCTGATCCGGTTATGGCCATTCAGCCCATGCGCAGGAACGGAGGGTGCGGCCGCGGTCATGATGAGGAGCGCCGGCCGATGATTGCATCCATGACGCCGCGCAGGTCCAGTTTCCCTTCTGCAGCGCGGCCCAGCAGTGCCCCGATGGCCATGAAGAGGAGCGAAACCAGGAAGCCCCACAGCCCGAATTGGAAGGACATGAACGCCACGAACGCGCCGACGGCGATGCCCACTACGGTCAGGTTCACAGCAGTGCCTCCCTCTCTGTAGCCACAGGGCCCGCAGCCTTGGGCGGCGCCGACACGTAGACGTCGGTTATTTCGACGTTCACTTCGATGACCTGCAGGCCAACG
>JBDTQQ010000427.1:0-3142 GCA_039932075.1 Pseudarthrobacter sp.
CGCCGTGAACGAGGTACGGGCGCCCGGAGACGTCCACCACGGCGTTCGCCAAGGCTTCGTCCAGGGGCACAGTTGCCTCGCCAAACCTGCGGATGCCGGCCTTGTTGCCCAGCGCCGTGCGCAAAACCTCACCGAAGGTAATGGCGACGTCCTCCACCGTGTGGTGGACGTCAATGTGGATGTCACCGGTGGCCTTGACGGTCATGTCAATCAGCGAGTGCTTGCTCAGCGCCGTCAGCATGTGGTCGTAGAACGGGACGGACGTGTCGATGTCCGATACGCCCGTGCCGTCGAGGTTGATCTCCACGAGCACTGACGATTCACTGGTGGCACGCTCCATGCGTGCGGTCCGGGGCTCGGCAGCGTTCGATCCGGTGGAACTCATGATCATCTGGTCCTTTAACGCAGGAGTGGTGGGGCGCGCTGAGGCGCCGGTACTTCAAGTCTAGGCGCGGAGCTCCGCGTGGCTGGCCAGGATGCCTTCCAGGGAGGTCAGGAAAGCTGTGGTTTCCCTCTCAGTTCCCGCCGTGACCCGCAGGTGGCCGGGGATCCCGACGTCGCGAACCAGCACGCCTGCGTCCAGCAACTGCTGCCAGACCTCGTGCGGGCTGTCCAGCCCGCCGAAGAAGACATAGTTCGAATCAGAGGCCGCCGGCTTGAGGCCCATCCGGGTCAATTCCGTGACAATGCGGTCCCGCTGCTCCTTGATGTCCTGGACGTCTGCCATCAGGGCAGTCCGGTGCTGGAGGGCGGCCAGGGCTGTGGCCTGGGTAATCGCGGACAGGTGGTACGGCAACCTGACCAGGCGGAGGGCATCCGTCACCTCCGGCGCTGCCGCCATGTAGCCGAGGCGCGCCCCGGCAAGGGCAAACGCCTTACTCATGGTGCGCGAAACAATAAGGCGTTCCCTGCCTGGCAGCAGGGTAAGGGCGCTGGGCGTTCCGTCATGGGCGAACTCATGGTATGCCTCGTCGACGATCACGATGGTCTGGCTGGCCTCGCCGGCCGCATATACCGCCTCCACCACGTCCAGGCCGAGACCTGTACCGGTGGGGTTGTTAGGCGAACAAAGGAAAACAACGTTCGGCTGGAGTTCCTTGACCTGCAGCGCCGCTGATTCGGCGCTCAGGCCGTACCCCTCAGCGCGCTGACCCACGATGTATTCGGTGTCGGTGCCGCTGGCCAGCAAGGGGTACATGGAATACGTGGGAGGGAACCCGAGGGCCTTGCGACCGGGCCCACCGAATGCCTGCAGAATCTGTTGGAGGACCTCGTTGGATCCATTGGCGGCCCAGATGTTGGTGGCATCGAGTCCGTGGCCGAGGTATTCGGCCAGCGCTTCCCGGAGTACGGTGAACTCGCGGTCCGGGTAGCGGTTGAGCCCGGCTACGGCTTCAGTTACGGCTGCTGCGATGGCGGCCTGCACATCCGCCGGAACGCCATGGGTATTCTCATTGACGTTCAGCAGGATGGGAACATCCAGCTGCGGGGCACCGTAGGGCGTAAGCCCGCGAAGGTTGGTCCGGAGGGGAAGTCGGTTCAGGCGCTCTAGCTGGTCATTCACCTGAACAGTTTAGTTCCGAAGCAGGCGGCCGGAAAATGTGACGGTCGCCGGCGGACCAGTCCCTGCTTCAGCTGTCCCCTTGCCTGCGGCTAACGGGTGGGGACAAAGAGCTGCTGGCCAGGCACCACACCGCCGCCAGTGAGGTTGTTCAGTTGAACAATGTCCGCAATGACGTCCCGGGCGTCACGCTGGGGTGCTGCTGATCCTGCAATGGCCCAGAGGGACTGCCCCGGCTGGACCGTTACCGTAATGGTGGGTGTAACGGAGAGATCCGCTGCGGAGTCCGCCGCCTTCGCCGGAGAGGTAAGAAAACCGGCCAGCGAGAGAAGGAGCGCGGCAAGGAGCACCAGCGGGATGCCGATGAGGACAACCCTGCCCCTTCGGGTAAGACGGAGCGGCGGCAGCGATTCCTTGCGCTGCGGCGACGTCAGGTGCTCGACGGAAACGAACTGCGGACGGGAATCCTGTGATGCAGATATAGCTGACATGAGATGAGCCCTCCTGGACCATACTGTGCTGCCCGGCGTGTCTGTAGGTCGCCAACGCGTGAGGCTGACATCTCCGCACGTGGCGGATATTCGAATCCGCTGGCAACGACTAGAACACATATTCGAACTTTGCTTCCTCAGTTTTAGCACTTATCAACGAACATTGTCGAGACTCGCTAGAACAAATGTTTGAAAAAGCCATGTGGCTGGCCTACGTTTGGACCAAGGATCAACCACTCCTGTAGTTGATCAGCAGGGTCTGACATTCAAAGCAACCCGGACATTCCGGCAACTAACCGCCGGACCGGAACCGGGGCAACCGAAAGGCATTGGCGAACATGGCAGCACCAGCCGCCGAGGGCAAGGCGACTCCGCAGGGCCGCCAGCCCCAGAGGACCCCCAAGGGGCTCACTGCCCGCCAGAAAAAGATCCTCGAAACCATCCAGCGTTCCGTCAATGACAACGGTTACCCGCCCTCCATGCGGGAAATCGGAGACACTGTTGGCCTGGCCAGCCTGTCGAGCGTCACCCACCCGCTCTCCCAGCTGGAAAAGCTGGGTTACCTCCGCCGGGACCCGAAGCGGCCCCGAGCCATGGAAGTCCTGATGCCCCTGACACTGGACGGCGGTACCGGCAAAAGCGGCACCGCGGCAAAGCCGGCAGGCCTGCACAGCGTCGGCGGTACCGCCACGGAACTCCCGACTGCCATGGACACTGCCATGGTGCCGCTGGTTGGGCGCATCGCAGCCGGTGGACCGATCCTTGCCGACCAGGTGGTGGAGGACGTGATGCCGCTGCCCCGCCAACTGGTGGGGCAGGGTGAACTGTTCATGCTGCGCGTCGCCGGTGACTCCATGGTGGACGCCGCCATCTGCGACGGCGACTGGGTAGTCGTCCGGCGGCAGGCGGACGCCGCCAACGGCGACATCGTGGCGGCCCTGTTGGACGACGAAGCCACCGTTAAGACCTTCCGCCAGCGCGACGGCCACACCTGGCTGCTGCCCCAGAACACCCAGTACGAGCCGATCCTCGGGGATCACGCCACCATCATGGGTAAAGTCGTCTCGGTCCTCCGCTCGCTGTAGAACCG
>JBDTQQ010000428.1:0-3129 GCA_039932075.1 Pseudarthrobacter sp.
AGCAGGGTGCCCATCCGGGCGATGTTGCGGTTCTCCTCGCCGGCGCCGTTGGCGTTGCCGAACACCACCTCATCGATCCGCTCGGGATCAAGCCCGGGCGCGCGCTTGACTGATTCCTTGATCACGTGCGCGGCAAGGTCATCCGGACGGACGGCCGCGAGGCCGGAGCCGAACTTGCCGAACGGAGTACGGACGGCGTCGTAAACAAATGCCTGGTTCAAAATGCTCCTCTGATTCTGTGTGCCCAACTAGGTAGCAGTTAACGTCGTCATTCACGCGAATGACGACGTTAAATGCGAGTCAGTTGGGCGGGGTGGCCGAGTTGGGCGGGGCGGGGGTGTTGGGATCTGCGTTGTCCAACTCGCGGAAAACCTGCTGTGCCGTCTTGAACGCCGTGTTGGCGGACGGGACGCCGCAGTAGATGGCCGACTGGAGCAGGATTTCCTTGATTTCGTCCCTGCTCAGGCCGTTCGTGATGGCAGCGCGGATGTGCATGGCCAGTTCTTCCCAATGCCCGTGCGCCACCATCGCGGTAATGGTTACCGCGGAGCGCATCTGGCGGGAAATGCCGGGCCGGGTCCAGATGCCGCCCCACGCGATGCGGGTGATCATGTCCTGGAAGTCCTCGGTGAACTCATCTTTGTTGGCGTTCGCCCGGTCCACGTGTGCGGCGCCCAGGACTTCGCGGCGGACCACCATGCCGCCGTCGTAAATTTCCTGGCTCGTGGCATCCGGCTGGACCACGCCGTGCCGACCGGCGCTGCTGGGGCTGCTCATTTGGCTGCTTCCCGCGATTCGCTCCAGGTCATGAGGCTCCGCAGCAGTTCCGCAACGTGGGCGGGTGCCTCCGCGGGGGCCAGGTGCGCTACACCTTCCAGGGAAACGGCGTTCGCCGTGCCTCCCCCGGCGGTGATGCCGGCCGCGATTTCTTCCGCGAACGACGGCGGCACAACAGTATCCGCCACGCCCGCCACCGCCTGCGTGGGGACGGAGATGCTGCCGAGCCCGGCACGCACATCGTAGGCGGCCAAAGCTTCACAGCAGAACGCGTAGCTGAAGCGGTCGGCATCGCGAAGCGAGTGCAGGAGCCGGCTGCTCAGGTCCGGCTCGCGGTCCATGAAACCCGGTGCGAACCAGCGTTCCGCCGAACCCTGGATGACCACGGGAGTGCCCTGGCCGCGCACCAGTTCCGCGCGCTCCAGCCAGCCCTCAGCGGTGCCGATCTTGGCACCGGAGCACTGGACGGACAGGCTCTTGAGGCGTTCGCCGTGCTTGATGCCCAGCTGCAGGCCGGTGGCTCCGCCCAGCGAGACACCGGCGTAGTGGAAGGTCTCGCCGGGGGCGATCGAGTCCACCAGGTCCACCACTGAATCGGCCAGGTCGGCGACGTCGAAGCTCTCGGTGGCCTTGGGCGATACACCGTGACCGGGCAGGTCCCAGGCCACTACGTCGTAGTCGTTGGCCAGCAGCGCCGCCGTCCCGGTCCACAGCACGGCGGAGGAGGTGCCCAGGGAGGGCCCCACCACCAGCAGCGGGCGTTCGCCAAGGGCTCGTTCGGGCGAAAGCAGAACCGCCTTCAGGGTTGGTTTAGCCACGGTTGGCTCCGTTCTGGTCGGGGTTTGTTGAGGATACGGGGTTTGCTGAACTGGGACTGGCTGGGGCGAAGTCAGGGTACGCGGCAAGGATGCGCCGGGAGACTTCGGCCGCCTGGCCCAGGTAGCTCGCGGGGTCCAGGAGTTCGTCGAGGCGCAGGTCGGTGAGCGCCCCCGCGGGGACGGCCTCGCGGAGCAGCCGCCGGTACGTGGCACCCTGCTCCGCAGCACGGGCGGCAAGAGTCCGGTCCATCACGTCCTGCAGCTGCTCCTTGCCGGTGCGGCCGTCCTTCTCCGCCAGGAGCGGGGCGACGGCGGCGCCCACGCCTTCGGCCAGCAGCAAAGGTCCGGCCAGTTCCAGGTTACGGCGCAGAGAATCCGGGAAAACCTGGAGGCCTTCAGCAAGCTCGCGAAGGTGGCCTGCCGCGCCCAGGGCCAGCCGCAGGAGTTCACGGAATGACGGCCATTCGGTGTGCCAGGCGGCGTCAGGGCGTTCGTCGTTAAAGTTGGCTGCGGCCAGGTGCAGCTGGGCTACGAGCTGAGGAGCCTGAAGGGCGGCGCTGCGGATCAGGACGGACAGCACCGGGTTCTGCTTCTGCGGCATGGCGGAAGACACTCCGCGGCCCGCAGCTCGAGGTTCGGCGAGTTCGGCCACTTCCGGCCGGCTCATAAAGAGGACGTCCGTGGCGATCTTGCCGGCGGCGCCCAGCACGGCGGCCAGGGCGTTGCCCAGGGACGTGACGGCCAGGCGGTTGGTGTGCCACGGTGCCGGTGCCGGTGCGAGGCCCAGCTGTTTGGCCAGGGAATCGGCCAGGGTGAAGGGGGTGGCGGATGTGCCGGCGGTCAGCACTGTTCCGGCCGCCAGCGTGCCGGCGGCCCCGCCGAACTGCACCGGGAACTGGATGGCCTCAAGCTGACGTCCCGCGGCGGCCACGCCGTGGAACCACTGCGCCGCCCGGAGCCCGAACGTAAACGGGAGGGAGTGCTGGGTCAGGCTCCTGCCTACGCCCAGCGTGTCCGCATGCTTTTCCGCCAACGCAGCGAGCGCCGTCGTCGTGCTTTTCAGGTCGCCGAGCAGTGCCTCCACCGTGTTGCGCGCCACCAGCATCAGTGCGGTATCAAGTACGTCCTGGCTGGTCAGCGACGTATGGATGGCTTTTGCGGCACCGATGCCGGTGGCATCGAGCGCCGAAACCTGCTTCCGCAGGTCAGCCAGCAACGGAATGACGGGGTTGCCGCCGCCCTGGGCACGGAGCGCGATGTCTGCTGCGTCGTAGCGGCCTGCCTCCGCTGCGGAAGCCACGACGGCGGCGGAACCGGCGGGTGCCAGCCCCGCCTTTTCCAGCACGGCGGCCCAGCCGGACTCGACGGCGAGGATCGCCCCGAGCACCGCCTGGTCGCCGGTCAGCGCCACCACCAGGGGCGACGCCGAGACAGGGCTGAGCAGGCCGACGTCGCCGTCGGCCGCGCTTCCGGAACCCAGGGCGGCACCAGTCACTGGAAGTCCAGGAAGACTGTTTCGCCCTCACCCTGCAGG
>JBDTQQ010000429.1:0-3113 GCA_039932075.1 Pseudarthrobacter sp.
GCGTCGAGCTCATCGGTGCGGAACACCTTGCCGGGGCACAGCACGTAGATGGGCACCTCGCGTTCCAGCATGGAACGGACCTGCACCGGAGACGTGTGGGTGCGCATCACGAGGTGGGCCTCGGGCGGCTCAACGAAAAAAGTGTCCTGCATTTCGCGGGCCGGGTGGTCCGGTTTGAAGTTCAGCGCATCGAAGTTGAACCATTCGGATTCAACCTCGGGGCCTTCGGCGATTTCCCAGCCCATGCCCACAAAGATGTCCGCCACGCGGTCCTGCAGCGTGGAGAGCGGGTGGCGGGCGCCAGCCCGACGACGGCGCGGTGCGGCAGTGACGTCCACCGTCTCTTCCAGCAGGATGCGGGCGTCGTTTTCGGCTTCCAGCTCGGCTGTCCGGTCCGCGAGCGCCTTGTTGACCTTGCCGCGGGACGCGCCCATCAGTTTGCCGGCTACGGCCTTCTGGTCTTTCGGCAGGCCGCCGATCTCGCGGTTGGCCAGGCTCAGCGGTGACTTCTCACCGGTATGGGCCAGCCTCACCGCCTTGAGTTCGTCAAGGGAGCCCGCGCCGGCAATGGCGGCGATGGCCTGGTCTACAGCGGCAGTGATGGCGGCTTCATCCGTGGGGTTCGGGATGGGGGCGCCCGGCAAAGTTTCAGTCATCTACTGTTCTTAGCTACGAGTCGGGGCTGCCGGTGAGGGTGCAGCAGTGCGCGGTCTCCCGGCAGCGCGTCCGTCACTGGCAGGTCACTTCGTGAATCCATGCAGGACGGATGCACTCGATGACCAGGGCAGGGCCGCTGATGAAATACCCGGTTGGAAATTACCGACTGGAGAATTACCGGCGGCCACTATCCACCAGTCTAATTGAACCCTCCGGCTACCATGGCCTCATGACAGAACGTCGGCGCCTGGCAGGAGTCTGGCCGGTGGCGCCTGCGCAGGAATCCGCTGAGCGGATAAGACCGCAGACACCTTCGCACCTGACGGCGGGACAGCGGGCACGCCAATTTGCCAACCTTGCCAACGGAACAACCGTGCTTGGCCTCGTTCTGGCCCGGGCTGCGGGGACTGACCTTAGCAAGGGGCCACGGGGCCTCGTCATCGCTTCGGGCTATACGTGGCGGGTCCCGTTCGCCGGGGCGTTCACCCTCGGCAACGTGGTCATCTGCCGGATACGGGCTGAACAGCTTTGGGCCAACCCCGCTCTCCTGGGGCATGAGGAAAAGCACTGCAGCCAGTACGCCTGGTGCCTGGGGCTGCCATTCCTTTCGCTGTACTGCCTGGCTGCGGGCTGGTCACTGCTTCGGACCGGCAATCCGGCCTCGGCCAACTTCTTCGAGCGGCAGGCCGGCCTGGCCGCCGGCGGATATGTTGACGTGAGGACACCAAGGCCGGCTCCCGGCGGGACCGAGGCCTGACCGTGGCAGGCGACACCACCATCAGAACCATTACCGTGACAGGAACGGGAACGGCAGAGGCACCGCCTGACCTGCTGACCATTTCCGTCGGCGTCGAATGCCGGCGGGCCAGCGTTGGCTCCGCCTATGCCGAGGCCGGTGCTGTGTCCGCCGCCGTGGCCGGTGCGCTCCGGCAGCACGGTGTGGCCGACGCGGATCTCCGGACGTCCGGGTTGAACGTCCGCCCGGAGCTTGTCTGGAGAGAGGCAGAGGGCCAGCGGGTCGCCGGGTATGTAGCGTCCAGCGTGCTCACCGTGCGGGTACGGCGGGTGGCTGCTGCTTCTGCCGTTATCGCGGCCCTAGTTGACGCTGGCGGCGACGACGTACGGCTGAACGGCCTCGAGCTCGGCTTCGCGGACGAATCGGCTGTCCTTGCCCAGGCCCGCGAAGCCGCTTGGCAGGATGCTGCTGCTGCGGCGGAGCAGTTTGCTGCCCTGGCGTCAGCCAGGCTCGGCGCGGTGGTGTCAGTCGCCGAGCACCCACTCTCATCCGGGCCGGTCCCGGTGGCCAGGCTAGAGCGGGCCGTAGCTACGGACGCCGTTGGTGTGGAGGCGGGCCATGCGAGCCTCGGCGCCAGCGTCACCGTGGTGTGGGAGTTGCTGGCCTAAAGGCACTTATTCGAACCGACTTGCGCGACACTGCCCCGAAGATCCTTGACTTAAGTTCGAACATATCTTCGAATGGAGTGCATGAGATGGAATGCACAGGCACTGTTGCAACAGCCGGCCGGCGACGCCGGAAACGCGCCATCACCCGCGCTGCTGCCCCTCGCCGGGCTGGTCCGGTCAGTCACCACTCCCGAATTCGCCGGCATCACCTTCCATGAGGTCACCGCCAAATCGGTGCTCAACAAGGTGGTTTCCGGTTCAAAAATGCCTTTCGAGTGGACTGTGAACCCCTACCGTGGCTGCAGCCACGCCTGCGTCTACTGCTTCGCGCGCAAAAGCCACACGTATCTGGATTTCGACGCCGGACTCGATTTCGACAGCCAGGTGGTGGTCAAGGTCAACGCTGCCGAAGTCCTCCGGACGGAACTGGCCAAGCCCTCATGGGGCCGCCACCAGGTAGCTCTAGGCACCAATACGGACCCCTACCAGCGCGCGGAGGGCCGCTACCGGCTGATGCCGGGAATCATTACAGCGCTGGCGGACTCCGGTACGCCGCTGTCCATCCTCACCAAGGGGACCCTGCTGGCACGCGACATTCCGCTCCTGAAGCACGCTGCTGCCCAGGTTCCGGTCGGTGTTGGCATCTCGCTTGCCATGACGGATGAGGCACTGTCCGAAGCTGTGGAACCGGGCACGCCAGGGCCCCGGGCCCGGCTCAAGCTGGTCTCCCGGCTCCGCGACGCCGGACTCCCCTGCGGTGTCATGGCCATGCCCATCCTGCCGTGGCTCTCAGACAGCGACGAAGCGTTGGATGCCCTTTTCGGATCCTTGGCCGTGGCCGGTGCCACGGGAGTGACGGCCGGTGCCCTGTACCTGAAGCCGGGCACCCGGGAATGGTTCATGCAGTGGATCGCCAAAAACCATCCGGACCTCGCCGGCCGCTACCGCCGCCTGTACGGCACGGGATCGTACGCCTCCAAGGAGTACCGCACCTGGCTCGCCTCCAAGGTGCGCTATTTCAAGCAGCGTCACGGCTTCACCAGCGGCCACGG
>JBDTQQ010000430.1:0-3104 GCA_039932075.1 Pseudarthrobacter sp.
GGTCACCGGATCGAGCCAGAGTTCGGCAAGCCGCAGGGCTTCGTCCACTTCCCGGCTCTGCTGGGACGTGACGGACGGGTCCGCGCTGCTGGCCGCGACGCGCCGGGCGTTTTCGTGGGCGAGTTGCCAGTTGACGGGGCCCTCTGAGGGGGCGCTCATCATGGCCTGGACCTGGGAGAGCATCTGGGCCAGCAGGTTGGGGTCATCCGGCAGGCCGGCCGCCTTCGCCAGTTCGGCGGGGTCGAAGTTTTCCATACCCTTGCCGCCCATCAGGTTCTGCAGCATCTCGGTCAACGGATCCTTGGGCGTGTCATCGCCGTCGGACGGATTGAGTGGGTTGGAGGTCATGGTCCCGCCGATCGTCAGTTTGAGCGTTCACTTCACGGTACCCCGGGCCGGGGCGGCTGTCTGCCGGACAGGGTGGACGTTCGCTCTAGGCAAAGAGTCGGCTGACAGCGCCACCGCGTAGTGTTGGTTCAGTGACTACAACCCGTGGCGAACACCCACACGAGGACCACACTCCCGAGCTCGACGACGGCGCAACCGGGCCTGCCGGACCGCCTGAAGGGCCCGCCGCCGGCGTTGCCCCTGCCGGGCACTTTGCCCCGCGGAACCCGCGGGAGGGGGACAGACGGGTGTCCGTGATGATGCTGTCGGGAGTATTGGCTGTGGGGCTGGGGATAGCGGCTGCCACCATTCCGGTGCCTTATGTAGTGGAACGGGCCGGGCCTACGTTCAATACGCTCGACAGGTCCGGAGACACCCCCGTCATCCGTGTCACGGGGCACGAGACCTACCCGGCAAAAGGCAACCTGGACCTGACCACGGTTTATGTCGAGGGCGGTCCCACCGGCCCGGTCAGCATTTTAGGGGTCTTCGGCGCGTGGCTGGACAGGTCCAAGTCCGTCTACCCGCAGGAGCTGATTTACCCCTCGGGCACCACCAAGGAGCAGGCCGAAGAACAGAGCTCCGTGGCCATGACCACATCCCAGGAGAATGCTGTCGCATCGGCACTTAGGGAACTCGACATTCCCTTTGGCCAGCAACTCCAGGCCGCGGGCCTGTCCGACGGGTCGCCGTCGGCCGGCAAAGTCGAGGACGGAGACATCTTCGAGACCATCAACGGGAAGCCCATCACGTCCCTCGCCGTGGTGCAGGAGGAACTGGCAGCCGGCAAGGGCGCTCCTGTCATCCTCGTGGTGCAGCGGGCAGGGGAGTCCGTCACCCAAACCATCGCCCCCAAGGACAACGGGGCCGGCCGGTACATCCTCGGAATCATGTTGAAGTACCTGTTTACGTTTCCCTTCGATGTGAAGATTTCCCTGGATAAGGTGGGCGGCCCGAGCGCCGGGCTGATGTTCGCGCTGGGAATCGTGGACACTGTCACGCCCGGCGATCTGACCGGCGGCAAGCACATCGCCGGCACCGGAACCATTACTCCCGACGGCACTGTAGGCCCCATCGGCGGGATCCGGCAGAAGATGCTCGGTGCGCGCGCCGGCGGAGCCACGATGTTCCTGGCCCCGACGGATAACTGCGATGAGGTGGTGGGCAATGTGCCGGAGGGAATGCAGGTGGTGAAAGTGGAGAACCTCGCCCAGGCGCGATCCGCCGTCGAACTCGCGGGATCCGCCCAGGACACGGCCGGTTTGCCGTCCTGCAGCAGCCACTAGACTGAGGCCAGGAACTAAGCTTTACCGCCACTCGTGGCAGATATGACGGACGTTGCCACACGCTTGACCGGTACCGGACGTCAGCCGCACGCACGCTCCTAATGTAAATCTGACGATCAGCTATGAGGTACCGAGTTTGTCCCGTCCCACCAGCCCCATCCCGCCCGGAAGACCCCCATCACGACGCGGTGCCCTGACACCCACCCTGATAGTCGTTGCCATAGTAGTTGTGGGCTTCATCTTCTTCGCCAACGTGTGGACTGATGTCCTGTGGTACCAGCAGCTCGGTTACTTCGAAGTGTTCCTCACTGAGAACCTCTCGCGGATCCTGATCTTCCTCGCCGGCTTCGCGCTGATGTTCGCGGCCGTCTTTTTCGCCATCCGGATCGCCTACCGTGCCAGGCCCGTTTACGCGCCGGACTCCGAAATGCGTGACAACCTCAACCGGTACCAGGCGCAGCTTGAACCGGTCCGCCGCGTCGTGATGGTGGGCCTGCCCATCCTGTTCGGCCTGTTCGCCGGCAGTGCGGCAGCCAGCCAGTGGCAGAAAGTGCTGCTGTTCTTCAACCAGGAGCCGTTCGGCAAGGAAGACCCGCTCTTCAAACTGGACATCAGCTTCTACGTGATGACCTTGCCGTTCCTGGGATTTATCACCGGGTTCCTCATCAGTGTGGTGGTGGTAGCCGGGATCGCCGGCATCCTCACCCACTACCTGTACGGCAGCATCCGCCTCATGGAACGCGGCGTGTTCACCAGCCGGGCCGCGCAGATCCACCTCGCCGTCACCGGCGCCACTTTCCTCATCCTGCTTGGCGTCAACTTCTGGCTGGACCGCTATTCCGCGCTCCAGAGCAACGGCGGGCGCTGGGCGGGCGCCCTGTACACCGACGTCAACGCAGTGATTCCCACCAAGGCGATCCTCGCCGTCGCGGCCGTCCTGGTGGCCATTCTCTTCATCGTCGCGGCCATCATCGGCCGCTGGCGGCTGCCGGTCATTGGTACGGCAATGCTGATCATCACCTCGATTCTGGCTGGCGGCGTGTACCCGTGGGTCATCCAGCAGTTCCAGGTGCGGCCTTCCGAGCAGACGCTTGAGAAGGACTACATTCAGCGCAACATCGAGATGACCCGGGCGGCCTACGGCCTGGACCAGATCCAGGTGGACCGCTACAACGCAACGAACACGGCCAACACCGGGGCGCTCGCCCCGGACGCCCAGACCACTGCCAACATCAGGCTCCTTGACCCCAACCTGATCTCTGACGCGTTTGCCCAGCTGGAACAATACCGGCCGTACTACCAGTTTCCCAAGTCGCTGAATGTTGACCGCTACGAGATCAACGGCAAGATCCAGGACACCGTCATCGCCGTGCGTGAGCTGAACCCGGTCAACGTCGCCACCAACCAGCAGGGCTGGCTGAACCAGCACGT
>JBDTQQ010000431.1:0-3104 GCA_039932075.1 Pseudarthrobacter sp.
AAACCAAGGTAAGGATTGAGGGTCGTGGGCATGGCCGGTTCTCCTTGCAGACTGGACGAAGGGGTGTTGGAACAGTCCCCATCCTGCCGCAATTCCAGCCACCTTTGAAGGGGTGCTGAGCAGGCCCAGAGTCTACTGCGCCTGGTGCCAGGACGGGTCGTGCGGTGCGCGGTGCCACGACTGCCGCGGCCCTTCGCGCTCGCGGGCCACATCCGTGAGCCACAGGGTGCTGTCCGGGTCCCACCCCGCCATGACTGTCGCCGTGTCGGGGCTGACCGGAAGCGCGCGCCCGGTCCAGGTCCATTGCCAGCTCTAGGCACAGCCGTCGGCCCCGCGTTCCGTCCAGAAGCGATTCCCCGTCAAGCACCATCAGCTCATCCTCGCACCATCAGTGCAGCACACGCTGCCGGGACGTAGGCTCAAGAGCATGGCCCGATACTTTGATGTTCATCCCCACGATCCGCAGCCCCGCGCAATCACGCAGGCTGTCCGCATACTGCTCGACGGCGGGCTGATCGTCTACCCCACGGACTCCTGCTACGCGCTCGGCGCGCAGCTGGGCAACAAGGACGCACTGGACCGGATCCGCACCATCCGCAAGCTGGATGGCAAGCACCACTTCACCCTGGTGTGCAAGGACTTCGCCCAGCTCGGCCAGTTCGTGAACATTGGCAACGATGTCTTCCGCAGCATCAAAGCAGTCACCCCCGGCAGCTACACTTTCATCCTGCCCGCCACCAAGGAAGTTCCGCGCAGGCTGCTGCATCCCAAGAAAAAGACCGTGGGCGTGCGCATCCCGGACAACCGGGTGGTGCAGGCCCTGCTGGCGGAACTGGGCGAACCGATTCTCTCCAGCACGCTGCTGCTGCCCGATGAGGAAGAGCCGCTGACCCAGGGGTGGGAGATCAAGGAGCGGCTGGACCATGAAGTGGACGCCGTGATTGATGCTGGCGACTGCGGGTCGGAGCCCACCACGGTTGTGGATTTCTCCAGCGGTGTGGCCGAAGTGGTGCGCCGCGGCACGGGCGACCCGTCCCGGTTCGAATAGCCCCTAGTCCTGTTTGCGGGCCCGGCTGGGCTGCACCCGGGGCGGCTCGCCCGGCATCTTCGGATAGTCGGGCGGGAACGGCAACTCACCGAGCCCGGACTTCACATCGCGGTCCCACCAGCCCAGCAGGGTGTCAAGGGTGCCGGGGTTCGCGCTCATCTCCGCCCAGGGATCCCCCACTGTTTTCAGCCGGTCCGGGACGGTAAGGATGGTGAAGTCCTTCGGGCTGATGCTTTCCAGTTCGTCCCAGGTGATGGGGCAGGACACGGGTGCGTGGGCGAGGGCACGAGGGCTGTACGCGCCGGCGATGGTCCGGTCGCGGTTGGCCTGGTTGAAATCCAGGAACACCTTCTCGCCCCGCTCCTCTTTCCACCAGGCCGTGGTGACTTTCTCAGGCATCCGCCGTTCAAGCTCCCGGGTGGCGGCGATCACGGCATGCCGGACCTCCAGGAATTCGTGCATGGGCTTAATCGGCGCGTAGACGTGGAGCCCGCGGTTACCGGAGGTCTTGATGAAGCACTCCAGGCCTGCTTCCGCCAGCACCTCCTTCAGCCCCAGCGCGGCGGGAACAGCGTCGTCGAAGTCCGTGCCCGGCTGGGGGTCGAGGTCGATGCGCAGCTGGTCGGGGTTGTCCGTGTTCTCCGCACGCGAGGGCCACGGATGGAAGACCACCGTATTCATCTGGACGGCCCAGACTGCGGCGGCAGGCTCGTCCAGGACCAGCATGGGATGCGAGCGTGCGCTGGGAAAGGTGACCTTGACCGACCGGACAAACTCCGGCGTTCCCTTGGGCGGGTTTTTGGAGAAGAACTGTTCGCCTTCGACGTTGTCCGAGTACCGCTGCAAGGCAACGGGCCGGCCCCCGTTGGCTGCGATGAATGCCTCCCCCACCGCAACCGTGTAGCGTGCCAGGTCAAGCTTGGTCACTCCCAGCTCCGGCCACAAAACCCTGCTGGGGCTGGAAATGCGCATTTCGCGCTCGCCGTTGGGTCCCGGGACAGTGATGGTGGTCTGTTCGCTCGCCATGGGGACAACCTACCCTGCACCAACCGCCGCGTCAGCACGCGGCGCGCGCGGCAGCTGCTGATCCGGCATCATGGACCTATGCCCGCAGTCGAATTCCCTGTCACCATCCGCGTCGGCGACCTTAAGGTCTCCGCGGTGTACGCCCGCCCGGAGCGCCCCTTCGCCACGCTCGTCCTGGCGCACGGGGCCGGCGCTGGCATGGAGCACCCCTTTATGAGCGGGTTTACCCGCGGACTGAACGACGACGGCGTTGCCACCTTGCGTTTTAACTTCCCCTACCGCGAGGCCGCGCGGAAGTTCCCGGACCGGCCGCCGGCGGCGATCGCCGCCTGGCGCGCTGCCATGGACGAAGCCGCCAGCCAGGCGCAGGCCCACGGGGACGCCGGCCCGGTCTGGGCCGCGGGCAAGTCGTTCGGCGGGCGGATGGCTTCGATGGCTGTTGCGGAGGGAATGGACACTGCCGGGCTCATCTACCTCGGGTATCCGCTGCACCCGCCCGGCAAGCCCGATAAGCTCCGCGACGAACATCTCTATGGCCTCACGCTGCCCATGCTGTTCCTGCAGGGTTCCCGCGACACCTTTGCAACGCGGGAGCTGCTGGAAGCGGTGGTGTCACGGATCGGTCCGTCAGCGGTGCTGCAGTGGATCGAGGGCGGCGATCATTCGTTTGCCGTGGCAGGGAAGAAACGTGACGCGGCAGAGATCGGCGCGTCCATGGCGCCGGCGGTCGCGGATTTTATGCGGGCCCGCGGCTGAATTATTGAGCATCAGGCACCCCGAGTCTTCCCGACGCCGGGCCTCCCCTGCGCCGTTAGGCCGCGTCCTCGTGCCACCAGCCTTCCCAGGCCGTGGAAGTCAGCTGTCCGGTGGGGAATTCGTTCTCCCCGCTCCCGCGGCTGTGCTCGCGGCGTCCAGCATCAAACAGGAGGTTCAGGCTACTCAAAAGCGACAACATTGGTCTATCCCTTCGCATGGCGTCTGGACCACGGTGTCCCAGTGGGAACGAGCCTAACGGCGGGATGTTTCAGGG
>JBDTQQ010000432.1:0-3087 GCA_039932075.1 Pseudarthrobacter sp.
GACGACACCCGCCGCAAAATCAAAGAGATTTCCGACCGCTACGGGTTCGACGTCGATCCGGACGCTCTCGTGGAAGACCTCCCGGTTGGTGTCCAGCAACGTGTGGAAATCATCAAAGCCCTGGTCCGGGACGCCAAGGTCCTCATCCTTGATGAGCCCACCGCCGTGCTGACCCCACAGGACACTGACGAGTTACTGGACATCATGCGCCAGCTCAAATCAGCCGGCACCTCACTCGTGTTCATTTCACACAAGCTGCGTGAAGTTAGGGCCATTTCGGACACCATCACGGTGATCCGGCGCGGCAAAGTGGTGGGCACCGCCAGCCCCACTGCATCAACCACGGAACTCGCATCCATGATGGTAGGGCGTGCCGTCAGCCTCACGCTGGACAAAGCTCCCGCCAGGCCCCAGGAAAAAACCTTCCAGGTCCAAAACCTTACTGTCATCGCGCCTAGCGGCCAGCACGTGGTGGACGGCATCAGCTTCGACATCGCCCGCGGCGAGATCCTGGCCGTCGCAGGTGTCCAAGGCAACGGCCAGACCGAACTCACCGAGGCCATCCTCGGACTGCAGGAACGCGTCCACGGCTCAATTCTGCTGGACAATGTCGAGCTCGTTGGGCGGAGTGTAAAGGATGTCCTCAACGCCGGCGTCGGATTCGTGCCGGAGGACCGGTCCGTTGACGGCCTGATCGGTACGTTTTCGATTGCCGAGAACCTGGTGCTTGACCGTTACGATCAGCCGCCGTTCGCCAAGGGCATCAGCATGAGCCCGGCGAAGGTCCTGGAGAACGCAAAATCGCGGATCGATGAGTTCGATGTCCGGACCCCCTCAGGCCTCCTGGCCGCCGGTACCCTGTCCGGCGGCAACCAGCAGAAGGTGGTGATGGCACGGGAGCTGTCCCGGCCGCTGCGCCTCTTCATCGCTTCACAACCCACCCGCGGTGTGGACGTCGGCTCCATCGAGTTCCTGCACAAGCGGATCGTCGCTGAACGCGACCAGGGCACGCCGGTGATGATCATCTCCACCGAGCTGGATGAGGTCATGGAACTCGCCGACCGGATTGCCGTGCTCTACAAGGGAAAGCTCGTAGGGATCGTCCCCGCCGGAACCGGCCGCGACGTCCTTGGCCTCATGATGGCAGGCATCCCGCAGGAGGACGCCGCCGTCACCGGCCCAGCTGTTGAGACCAGCCACACTGCCAAGACTGATGCCGCAGCCACTGAAGGCCGCGCAACCTCCAGCCCCGAAGGAGGCGAACATGCCTGACGAGGATCGCCCCAAACAAGCCGACCAGCACGCCAAGCCACACGAGAAAAGCGCGGCGGCCGAAGAAACTGCTGCCGTAGCGGCGGTGGATACTGCCGGGGGCGCCATCAGCCCGTCGGCAGTGCCCGCCACCGCCCAAAGCGGCAAACTGCCCGGCGGCCCGGACACCCTGCTCCGGAAAATTTTCACCGGCAGCGGTGTGGTCTCAGTCCTGGCGGTGTTGCTGGCGCTCATACTCGGCGGCCTCCTGATTGCTGCCACAGACGAGCGCGTGGCAACCACATCGGGGTACCTGTTCGCCCGCCCCACCGACTTCCTTGCTGCGGTTTGGAACGCCGCCACCCGGTCCTACATTGCCCTGTTCCAAGGCTCCGTCTTTAACCCCCGGGGCTCCGGCCTGGCCGTGCAGTTCGCGCCGCTGATGGAAACCCTCACCATCGCGACCCCGCTCATCACAGCGGGCCTGGGTGTTGCCCTGGCCTTCCGGGCAGGCCTGTTCAATATTGGTGCCCAGGGCCAGATCATCATGGCCGGCATCCTTGCTGCCTGGGTCGGTTTTGCCCTGCACCTGCCCCTGGGACTGCACCTTCTGCTGGTCCTGGTGGCCGGCATCGTGGGCGGTGCGCTCTGGGGCGGCCTGGTGGGCCTGTTAAAGGCCCGGACAGGTGCCCATGAGGTCATCCTGACCATCATGTTCAACTACATCGCGCTCTACTTCCTGCGGTACCTGCTGAACACGCCGGCGTTCCAGCGTCCGGGGGAGTCGAACCCGATCTCGCCCATCCTGGACCCCACCGCCGTCTACCCGCAGATATTCGGCTCGCAGTACCGCCTGCACCTGGGATTTATCCTGGCCATCGCGGCCACAGTCCTGGTGTGGTGGTTGCTGAACCGGTCCACGGTCGGCTTTGAATTCCGGGCTGTCGGGGCCAACCCGAAGGCCGCGCTGACAGCGGGGATCAACGTCTCGCGCTCCACCATTCTGGTGATGGCAATTGCCGGTGCGCTGGCCGGCATGTCCGGCGTCGCCCAGGTGGCGGGCACGGAAAAGGTCCTGACCGACGGTGTCGCGGCAACGTACGGCTTTGATGCCATTACCGTGGCGCTGCTGGGACGTTCGACGCCGTGGGGTACCTTCGCTGCCGGTCTGCTGTTCGGCGCCTTCCGCGCCGGAGCCGTGCAGATGCAGATCCAAACGGGAACCCCCATCGACATTGTCCTGGTGGTTCAGTCGCTGATTGTCCTCTTTATCGCGGCACCGCCGCTGGTGCGGGCAGTCTTCGGACTGAACCCCCGCCGCAAGAAGCCGGCCAGGGCCGGCAAATCCCAGCAGGCCGCAACCACGGGAGGCGCAGCATGAGCGCAACAGCAACATCGCCCCTGCCGGGAAGCGGAGCCCCCGGTACAACGCCCGGCGCCGTCGAGGTACAGGAAACGTCAGGGAAACCGGTGCTCTGGAAGACCCCCGTTGTGCTCTCGGCCCTGGGAATTGTCGCCTTCATTTTCTTCGGGCTGATGGGTTCCGGACAGACTGCGAAGTTCGGCATTTCCACCGGCGGCGATTTCTTCCAACTTCCTGCCCTCGAAATCCCTGCCATGGCGGGCGGCATCGTGCTCTCAGTCCTCATGCTGGGTCTGGCGGCCTACGCCATCTATCTGAAGACCAAGAACCGGCCAACCCCGGCCTGGCTGACCATCACCTTCACTGTGCTGTTTGTGGCTGCCTTCCTGATCTGGGTTGTGGGCGGGGCCAGGACGCCCAGCATTTCGCTGGCCGGGCTCATCGCCGGTTCCGTGACGCTGGCAGTTCCGCTG